>CAMHDG010000008.1 GCA_946183815.1 uncultured bacterium
CAGCATTTAATTCTTCATCAAATTCTCTTGTTAAATCTTTTAATTGTTTAGATAAATGTTTATCTTTTAATCCCTCTTTTTGAAAGTTCTGAAGTTTGTTAAATAAATCTTCGTTTCTGTACAGTTCGTAAACTTTTTCCTGTGAGGTTTCATATTTTCTTCTGTTTTCATCAGTGCTGTTTATATAAAAATTCCAGCAGTCAATACTTGCTTTAAGATTTTTTGGCTCTAATTCTTTACTAAACTCATCTCTTACTTTTATAAATTCGCTATCTCTCATCTTCTTATCCTTACTTTTAAACATAACTGAACTCAAATTCATTATACCATATTGTCTTTGGTAAACATCATGATTAACAGGATTTAAAACAGACGGTTTTTGTTTCGCTTCTTGTTTTTTCTGTAATACGTTATATTCAGCAGGTTTATACGAAAATATTTGCATACTCATATAACGTACTTCAAAAAAAAATTTGCCAATGTTAGACTTGCTTGACATTTTATTTTAATATGTTACTATATAAATGTTAGGCATGGCTAACATTTAAAAAGGCAAGTTTATGGAAACAATATTAAGTTCAGGATTAGAAGATTATTTAGAATGTATTTTTAATAATATAGAAAAAAAAGGTAGTGTTAAGGCTATTGAAATATCGAAAGAATTAGATGTTTCAAGGGCATCTGTTACTGATGCTCTGCATCGATTAGCAGACAAAGAGTATATTCGCTATGAGAGATACGGCTCAATAGAGATTACAAAAAAAGGGATAGATAAGGCTCGTGAGGTAATAGACAAGCATACTATTTTAACTAACTTTTTTGAAAACATTTTAAATCTGACGCATGAAGAAGCATCAGAAAATGCTTGCAGAATAGAGCATGTAATAACATCAAATGCATTTAAAAAATTAAAAGAATACACAGCAACTAAAATAGGTTATAGATGATAAAATCAGTAAAATTAGCAGGGAAATATTTAGATCAGCCTTTACTTGTATCAAGGTTTAAACAGTCTGTGCCAAAGGTGTTTATCGGCGGGGCTACTGTTTACGGACTTAATGAGGTCAGAAAAGCACCTCAAAACGAAAAGACTAATACCGCAATAAATAATGCCTGTATATTAGGTGCTACGATTGCTTCTGCACTCTCTGCCCCAAGAATTGCCTCAAAAATTGTCAGAAAACCTTATGAAAGATTTTTAGCAAAAGATATCATTAAAAAGAACACAGAAATTGTTGATAGTTTTAAATCTTCACATAAGGTAAATGAGCAAACAGACAGTCTTTTAGAGAAGGCAAAAAATAAAATTTTGAGTTTTAAAGAGGTAAAGACTTTAAATAAAGAGTTATCAGAACAAAAAGACGGAAAAAATTTATTTAATAGACTTATTCCTGAGCCTGAAAACGTAACATCAAAAGATATAGTAAGCGAAATCGGAAGGTTGTCTGTTTTAGGTTTTATTCCTGTTGCAGGAGGTATTGCAGGCGGTTTAGCAGGTGAAAAAATAACAAAAGGTGAGTTGTCAAAAGAAAAGACTGCAAACAGGGTAAAAGAAGGTGCTTATCAGTATCTTGCAAATATATTTATGTGTAATGTCGGTGCGGCAGGTGCTTTAGGAATATTAGAAAAGTTTAATGTTAAATCAAAAAGTGCCAGAGTTGCAGGCATGGTTACCGGTATTATCTCAACAGGTGTTGTTGGAGGTAGTGCTATTGCAAATTATATAGGCAGAAAAGTTATAAATCCTATATTTGACAAAGATAAAAAATCAAAATCCGAGCGAAAGCCCGAAGTTCTTGACATCTGTTTACATTCAGATGATATTGCCACTATTGCCGTAATGTCGGGTCTAAAATGGATGGAGCCGGCACTTCCTATACTATATGGAATTTCGGGTTATCGTGCAGGTATCGGTTATCGGAATAAGAAGGGATAAAGGGTTAAAAGTGTAAAGGGGTAAAGTATTGTTTATTTGCTTTGCTGATAAACAATACTTTACTCTTCAATCTTATCCAAAATAAATTTTCCGATTTTGCCGTCACGAAAATCTCTTAAAATATATTGAGAGGTTCTTTCTGTATCGGCTTCTCCCCCCGTTTTTATCCAGTTCCTTGAGTAAGAGATGGTTTCTATTGATAGTTCACTTTCATCAGATAATGTATAATATTCTTTGAATTTTTTTGTGTATTTGTCGTTTTGGTTGATTAAAGTAAGTAATTCTTTTGCGACCATTTCAGGTGAATATGCGTTTTCAGATACAGAGTTTACAAAAGCCAATTTCTTTGCTCTCATTTGATCTTCTTGTTTCATTGGAATTATCCCCGGGGTATCCAGCAAATCTATATTTGGGTTAATTCTTACCCACTGTTGTTGACGTGTAACTCCTGCTTTAGCCCCTGTTTTTGTCTTTGATGACTTTGTCAATTTGTTTATTATACTTGATTTACCAACATTAGGTAGTCCTACAACAACAACTCTTGCAGGTCTGCGTAATAGCCCTTTTGCCATTAAAGCCTGTATCCTCGGCTCAGAGAGTTCTAAAACTTTTTTCTCTATTATATTAAAGTTTCTGTTGGTCTTTGTGTCTATAATTATAACAGGACATCCGGTGTTTTCTTCAATATAATTAACCCAAACTTTTATCTCATCAGAATTAACTAAATCGGCTTTATTTAACAAAAGAAGCCTAGGCTTGTCACCTAGGATTCTTTTAATATCATTATAACTACTCGATTTTGGTAAACGAGCATCCAACACCTCAATTACGACATCTACAATGTTTAGTTTCTCTTTGAGAAGTCGCTCGGCTTTCGCAATATGCCCCGGATACCAGTGAATATGTGTCTTATCTTTTTTCAATTTTTTCTCTGATACGAGTTGCCTTACCTGAACGTTCTCTCAAGTAGTAAAGTTTAGAACGTCTAACGTCACCACGTCTTAAAACTGTAATCTTGTCAATACGTGGAGAGTTTAGTAAGAATACTCTTTCTACACCAACACCTTGGAAAACTTTTCTTACAGTGATGGTTTTGTTAATACCTGAACCATGTTCTTTAATAACTGTTCCTTCAAATGCCTGTATTCTTTCTTTGTTACCTTCAACAATTCTTACGAATACTTTTACGGTATCACCGGGATTCATTTCAGGAATATTATCTTTCTTATATTGGTTTTCTAATTCTGCAATTATAGGATTCATTTTGCTATTCCTTTATCTAACTAGTACAAAAATCAGCGTTACAAAAACGCTCGATTATTATCGTAATTGAAACACACAAATATTTCAAGTACATGTTTAAGTTTTGTAATATCAACGGACTAATTTGAAGATTTTATAGTATTCATCTTCATTTTTTTAGTGTAATTATGTAATTTTACTAAAGTAGTTTCTTTCATTTTATCTATCGGTGTTTCTATTGCACCATTTGCTTTTTCGATGAATTTGAAAATTTGTCTTAAAACAGGCTCGCCCCCGTTTCTATCCATAAATTCGCCGGTTTTTGTTTTATCATGAAGTAAATCAGTATATTCTACATATACACTGTCAGGTTGTTTTACATATACAAATTTATCGGCAGGCACGCTTTGTGCATCGTAAATATCTACTCTGGCATTTGAATCCTTGATATAATTTTTAATCATTTTCTGTGCACTTTTTAATTCATTATATCTAACATTGCTTAAAGTACCTTGTTCGTGTACTTTTACTGTTCCAACCTGACGCATGTAATCAAAAAGTCCTAATTTACACATAAACACACTACCTTTTTTATTGGGATAAATACTATACATCTTATTTAAAACACGTAAAGAAATAATTTGCGGGTGATTTTTACAAAACTTAATTATTTAGACTATGTAAAGGTGCAGGTATTCGTCCTGCTCTGTTTACAAAATCTGCAGAAGATAAACTGTTTACCGCCATAACAGGTGCTTCACCTAAAAGTCCGCCAAATACGACTTTATCACCAACAGTTTTATTTATGGCAGGGATAATTCTCACTGCAGTAGTCTTTTTATTTATCATGCCTATTGCCATTTCATCGGCAATTATACCTGCAATAGTAGTGTCAGGGGTATTCCCAGGAATTGCTATCATATCAAGTCCGACAGAACAAACAGAGGTCATCGCCTCTAATTTATCAAAAGTCAAATATCCTTTCGCAGATGCCTCAATCATGCCTGCATCTTCCGACACAGGAATAAACGCTCCTGATAGTCCGCCGACATAGGAACTTGCCATAATCCCGCCTTTTTTGACGGCATCATTTAGCATGGCAAGAGCGGCAGTTGTACCATGCGCCCCGACATGTTCAAGCCCCATTGCCTGAAAAATCTCTGCAACGCTATCTCCAATAGCGGGAGTTGGGGCAAGTGATAAATCGATTACCCCAAACGGAATATTCAATTTTTTTGCAAGTCTTCTGCCTACAAGTTCGCCTGTTGAGGTTATTTTATAAGCAGTTTCTTTAATCGTTTTTGCTAATGTGCCTAAATCTGCTTTTCTGTCTAAATGAGAAATGGCCGCTTTAACAACCCCCGGTCCTGATACTCCGACATTTAAAGCACATTCAGGCTCACCGTATCCGCAGTAAGCACCTGCCATAAAAGGATTATCACTGACAGAGTTACAAAAACATACAAATTTTGCAGCACCCAGCCCGTCATTATCTTTTGTGAGTTCTGCAGATTTTTTTATAGTCTTTGCAACCTCTAAAATAGCATCCATATTTATACCCGCTTTTGAACTGCCAACATTTACTGATGAACATAGTCTGTTTGTTGTTGCCAGTGCTTCAGGTATTGATTTTATCAGTGCTAAATCTCCTTTTGTGCAACCCTTTTCTACCAGAGCGGAATATCCTCCCACAAAATCTACTCCGACTTCTGTTGCAACCTCGTCAAGAGTATGTGCAATTTTAACATAATCGTAACTATCGCAGGATTCCCCTATTATTGATATAGGTGTAACGGCAATTCTTTTGTTTACAATAGGTATGGCATAATCGTCACCAACATCTTGTGCAAATTTTACAAGGTTTTCAGCGTATTTTAAAACCTTTTCCCGTATTCGTTTACAGACAGAATTTATATCTCTGTCCATACAGTCACGCAAACTGATTGCCATTGTAACAGTACGAATATCAAGGTTGTACAACCTTATCATATTGATGGTTTCAAGTATCAGTTTCTCATCAAAGTTTTTCATAAGATGATTCACCTCTAGGGGTCGTTTTACTGCCCTTTAAGAACTGTTGTAAAATGTCAAATTTCTGCTCTTTAAGTACAAGTCTTAATTCTACACGGCGGCTTCGGTTGTAATCTTCTTTGCCTTTATACATTATTGGTTTACTGAAACTTGCACCCTCAACCCTTATAATATGGGTCAAATCTTTATAATAAGGTTTGTTTTTACTTAAATTGAATGCATAAACCGCAACATTGTATGCACGATTCATTGACAGGTTCATATTAAGCATATACTGTTCTTGCGGGGTGTGATTTCCTCTGAATAAGTGGGAATCTGTATGTCCCTGAATGATAATGTATGAAACATATTGCTTTAATTCTGTTGAAAGCACACCGTCTAAATAAATAGGTAAAAACTTTTGTAAAAATTCTTTTCCTTTAGGAGTTAGTTCGGAACTGTTAAGTTTAAATAACTCTAAATCAGATATTTTTGCCATACCTGTGAATGGGTCGATTTCAACGTCAATAGTGTTTTTAACGGGTCTTTCTTCAGGGGTCATTTCTTCGAGTTCTGATTTTTCAACGGCATTAATATCCTGTTGTTTTGATTTTTCAACCATTTGTTGTACCGCCTGTTCGGTCGCCTGAACAATATCAACACTGCCTTGCCCTGTGTTAGCACAGAATGCAAAGAATAATGTCGCAAAAATCATGAACATACCGATAAATAAGTCCGAAATTGTTACCCAGAATATGTTTTCTTGAAATTCTTCTTTTTTACGTCTTACTTTTGCACCCATTACACTCTCCCTAGAATAATCCGCCTAATTCATCGTTGCTTTCGGATTTTTTAGCAAGTTGTTCTGTTAATGAGTTTACACCGTAAATGATACCTTCAAGATATGGCTGAATAACATTTGCTAAATCTTTTTGGATAGATGTTGCAAATGATCTTGGTATTGATTTTAATATAGTACCATTTTCGTGGTTTTGTATTTTTGATGTTTTTAATAAGTCGATTAAGAATGATTCTGTAGAAATTACGTTGAACAAAGATGCTAATTTAAGTTGAACTTTTGCAAAAGTAGGCATCAAAATCAAAGAATTTACCATTTTTTCCGTAACTGTAAACACAAGACAGCCACCTACCGCAAGTACGGAACACATAGCCGCAATCTGCATCTCTGCAACGAATTCTGCAACGGTTGCTGTAATCGTTTGAGCCGATGTAAAGTCCAGTTTCCCGAACGCTGTCGCAATTTTTAAGAATGTGAACAACGGACCGAAACCTGTAAGTAATGTTGGTACGACCCCGATAAAATTCTTGTTATATTGCGTACTAATCATTGAATCATCATTAAAGAAATATGGTATATCGGTTGTTGCCTGTATCCCTGAAACGCTTTCTGATACGTTTTCATATTCGATTTTGTCGTCAGAATCCTGAAATGCAAGCGTATCTGAAAAAACTAATGAATATTGAAAATCTTCAAACGCTTTTTGGGTACAAGGGTTACCTAATAATATTTGTTTAAATTCTTCAAATCTGTATGAAAGATTACCTTTAGTAAATGATTCTAATTGTGTATAAAGTGCTTTTAAAAGTTTCGTAATCTTTATATATTTTGTTAACATGTATGAAATAGACACCGTAAACGCTGTCAAGATAATCAGGACAGGTGGGTCTTCTATTAATCTTATAAATAAATCCATAACTCTTTCTCCTTGTTTGAAATTATATCATAAAATCTTTTGTAGGGGAAGGGTAAGTAAAATATTGTTTAGAATCGAACGTAGTGAGCCGATATTTGTAAAAGTGATTAAGTGACTAGGTGACTGAGTGACTAAGAATTTGGCTAAAAGCCAAAGTATTATTGCCGATTGAAAATCGGCTTGCTTAGTCACTTAATCACTTAATCACCTGGTCATTGTAAATTATTGTTTAGCGGTGAAACCGCTAAACAATAATTTATCTTTGTACTATAATAAAACTATGATAGAGAGAAGAAAATCAAAACAAATACAAATAAGAGATGTAAAGATAGGCGGGGATGCACCTGTATCAGTGCAAACAATGTGTAATACAGATACTCGTGATGTTCAGGCTACCCTAAAACAGATTAATGAATTTTATGAAGCAGGCTGTGAAATAGTCAGACTTGCTGTCTTGAATAAAGATGCAGGCGAGGCGATAAAAGAGTTGGTTAAAAAATCGCCGCTTCCTTTAGTTGCGGATATTCATTTTGATTATCGTCTTGCAATCCAATGTATCGAAAACGGTATTGACGCTCTGCGTATAAATCCCGGGAATATAGGCAAAGCAGAACATACTCAAAAGGTTGTTTCACTTGCTAAAACAAATAATATCCCTATAAGAATAGGTATAAACGCAGGTTCTCTTGAAAAAAGCCTTAAAGAAAGAACCGATTTAACCCTCGCTGAAAAAATGGTTGAAAGCGCAATGGGTCATATTAAGATTTTGGAAGATTTAAACTATGATAATATAAAAATTTCGCTAAAATCTTCTGATGTTCCGACAACTATTGACGCATACAGACTTATGGCAAAAAGGGTTGATTATCCCCTGCATGTTGGAGTAACCGAGGCAGGTACTCTAAAAGGCGGGTTGATAAAATCATCTGTCGGGATAGGCACGCTTTTATCAGAAGGTATAGGAGATACGATAAGAGTTTCTCTTACGGAAAACCCTGTGGAAGAAGTCCACGCAGGCTGGGGTATATTAAAGGCTCTCGGATTGAGAGAAAGAGGTGTTAATTTTGTGTCTTGTCCAACTTGTGGAAGAACGCAGATTAAACTTATTGAACTTGCCAAAAAAGTTGAAGAAAGATTTAAAAATCTGGATTTACCAATAACAATAGCAACTATGGGTTGTCCCGTAAACGGCCCTGGGGAAGCATCACACGCTGATTATGGTATTGCAGGTGCAATAGGCGAAGGGTATATCTTCAAAAAAGGAGAAATTATTTTATCACGTATCCCTGAAGATGAATTGCTTGACAAATTAGAGGCTGTAATCAAAGAAGATTATAATCTTAATTAAGAATTTAACGGATTTTATTGTAACAAATCGGCAGAATGATATTCCTCTAAATTTACCCCTTGTTAGAACGTTCACGAACGGAAATGCGGATACATGTGCCAAAGAACCCGAATGCCTCACGCAATTTATTTTCTATGTAGCGTTTATAGTGGTCTTTCATTAATGTACCGTTGTTAGTAAATAATACAAATGTTGGTGGTTGGACTCCAACTTGAGTTGTATATAAAATCTTTAATCGTTTATTCTTCACGCTTTGTGGAGGATTCATTACATAAGCATCATTTATAACCTTGTTTAACAGTCCTGTCGCCACACGTTTGGTACATTCTGCATATACCTCATTCGTTTTGATAAAAATTTGATTTAATCTTTGGTGCGTTTTTGCACTTATGTATATTTTAGGAACATAATCTAAAAACGGAATCTCATTCACAAGGTTTGCCTCAAATTTATTGATAGTATTTGCCTTCTTTTCTTCAATTAAATCCCATTTATTTATAGCGATAATCATTCCCTTGCCGGCTTCAGTTATGATAGAGGCAATCTTCTTATCTTGATCTGCTATCCCTTCTTTTGCATCTATAACAAGAATAGCAACATCACATTCTCTGATTGAGCGAATGGCTCTGTCAACCGCAAATTTTTCTACACCATAATCTACTTTTGCTTTTTTTCGTATTCCTGCCGTATCAATAATAATAAATTCCTGATTTTCAAAGGTAAGTTTGCTGTCTATGCTATCTCTTGTTGTTCCTGAAACATCTGATACAATAACTCTGTTCTCGCCAAGTAATGAGTTAACAATAGACGATTTTCCCGCATTTGGTCTGCCGACTATTGCAATTTTGATAATCTTTTCTTCTTCGGGTCTGTCTTCTTCTGCTATAAAATCTTCTGTTATCAAATCAAGCAAATCCCCGACCCCGCCTGAGCCATGAAGTGCGGATATTGCAATAGGATCACCTATTGCAAGTGCGTAAAACTCCGATGTCATTAGCGTTGCATTGTGAGAGTCAATTTTATTAACAGCCAAAAATACAGGCTTACCTGACTGTCTTAAAATATTTGCAATGTCGTAATCAATAGGGTTTATTCCCTCTTTTCCGTCAACGATAAAAACAATTTTATCGGCTTCGTTGCAGGCAATTTTTGCCTGATCATAAATAGAAACCATAATTTCGTCTTCATCTCCGGGGATAATACCACCTGTATCTATAACAGTGAATTGTTTGTGTTGCCATTCAACGTCAAAATATATTCTGTCACGTGTAACACCCGGTTGGTCATCAACTATTGATTGGCGGTTGCCCACAAGTCTGTTCACAAGCGTTGATTTGCCTACGTTCGGTCTGCCTACTATTGCTATTACAGGTCGTCTTTCCATTTTTTTCCCTTTAAAATCTTGTGTTTATATATTTATTGTAAATGGAAAATGGAAAATTGAAAATGGAAAATTTAATTTTGTAATAATTCATCAAAAATTATACTTGGATTACTTTTTCTTTCTTTTCCAAAATATATTTCTTTATCCGATGCGGAAATATATAATCTTTTTCTTGCTCTTGTTATTGCAACGTATAAGAGTCGGTAGTTTTCGCTTATCAAAAATTCTTTTAATTCGTTATCGGTTTTTGGGGTATAGTTTCCGTTTAATTTTTTCACACCTTCTGTAAAATCTGATGATTTTTTGAGTTTTAATTGAGTAAAATCAAGGGTTAAATTTCTTTCACTCATTTCCGGCAAAAATACATAGTCAAACTCATCTCCCTTTGATTTATGAAGGGTCATTATCTGAATTTTTCCGCCTGTTAAATCTTCTTCTTCATCTTCAGAGAAAAACTTGAATCCGCTTAAAGACGGTCTTTCTGATAAATCTTCTAACTTTTGAATTGTTTGGTTAAAATTACCCTTGTTTAGTTTTGCACAAAGGGTTGAGATTAAATGAATATTGGATTTTTCTAACTTATCAGAAAAATAATTAAGTCCGATTCTCATTGCTAACTCATCAATAGTGAGTTCAGGGAAGGACAGCCAGTAGTTCATATCCCAGTGAAATCTTGCTAAATCGGGGTCGGTTATTTTATCATTATCAAGGGTTATAAATGTTTTGTCGTACGCTTCTATAATTCTGTCAAGATTTAATTTGAAAATCCCACATTCTGATAAAGTCTTGTAGGCTTGAGCAGTGAGTTTATTATCGTAGGGGTTTAAGATAAATTTAAGTATAGATAGTACAACTCTAAATATTTTCTTTTGTCCTAAACATTCGTTTCTGGTAATAGCGGTCAGACCTGAATTGTTTATATAATCTGCCCACGAATTTACCTGATAATTGTTTCTTAAAAGTAGTCCGATGGTTGCGTTAGGAGTTTTTGAGAGAATATTTTTTATCTCTTTTATAACCGTAATTTTTTCTTCTTGCGGGGTATTAAAAATTTTAGAAATAATAGGGCTTTTCTCAATCGGGTTTTTGTTTTCGACAGGGTTCATAAAAATAGGATAAAAGGCATTATTAATCTTCGAGTTACCAAATTTTATAAGCGAATTGGCAAGTTGCCACACCCCTTGAGAGCATCTTTGGGAACGATTCATATCGACTCTTTGAGAGGTTTCTATGAATTTTTTAAACCCTTCTACGTCAGCATTTGTAAAGGTTGTTGTTATTGCCTGATTTATATCTCCGCATCGTATTAAATTTTGATGTTTTGCACTTAAAAGATTAATTAATTTTTGCTGGATAGAAGAAGAATCTTGTGCTTCGTCTTCTATAATATAATGGCAAATATTCTGATAATATTCTAAAATATCTTCGTTGTTTTCTAATAGTTTTACCGCTGAAATCAAGATGTCATCGTAATCTATAAGATTATTTTTTTCTAAAGTTTTTTGATAATTATAGAAAAATTTTAAAAATTTTTGTAATCTCATTTCAACTTGAGAACCTTTTTTAAGCGATAAAATTTGTTTGATTTTTTTGTTATTTTCGGAAAAATCTCCGCCCCCTAATTTAAGGGTTGAGATAGCCTTTTCAAAATCGTCTGATTCTTGTTTGTCAAGTTTTGCACAAAGCCCTTTTATAATATTCCCTCGTTGAATATCATCGCATATTTCAAAATCAGAATTTAACCCAAGCCTTTCATAATTAGAGTTTTCTTTTAATATTCTTAACGCAAGCCCGTGAATAGTGCTTATATTCGGAATTTTTCCCTTGCTTATTGCACTTCCTATTTTATCCTTAAAGTTTCGTGCGGCAGATTCCATATAGGTTAAAACATAAATATTTTCAGGATTAATTTTGTTTTCGATAAGTTTAATAATCAGTGCAAGCAGAATTGTTGTTTTGCCTGCTCCGGGGACTGCTGATATTGCCATTTTCCCATTTTTGTATTCTAACACCGGTTTTTGATCCTCACGAGGGATTATTTTAAATACTTTTGTTTCTTTGGATATCTCGTTTGTTTCTTCTCCTGATATAAGATATTCTTCTATACCCCCAAAATTCTCTATCCCTTGGGTATCAAATAAACTTGATAAGGCAATTATATAATCTGTGTTAAGTACTAATTTTCTCAAAATTTTGGATATTTTTTCTTTTGAAAGTTTTATATTATCTTCAACCGTGTATTTATCATTATTCCAGTTCTTTTGGAACACCCACGAATTATATAATGGTCCTATGTCTGATTTTACCCATTCCTGTGATGATGTGTCGAGCCAAAACTGATATTTTGTTTTTATCTTATTATCAATAATTTTTTGCGGGGTCGATATCACAAGATTATTTTCTTCTATCTCTAAAGTTGAATAAGGGTTTTCTGATATTATAGAGTTTTCAATCTGGGTAATGATTTCTTCTTCAAAAAATATTTTATCTTCTTGTTGGAAAACTTTTTCAAAATCTTGGAGTTCTTTCAGAAAGAAATTAAATTTAGCAAGGTCGTTTTTATCGGTTTTTGTTACCAGATTATTGTAAGCAAAATATGCTTTTTCAGATAAACTTTTATCTGAATATTTTAACTTATCTATAAGCAGACAAAATTTTTTAAATTTGTCTGTATGTATTCCTAAATCAATCGGGGTGAGTGAGTTTGAGTCTATATAGTTTCTGATAATTTTTTCACAATTTTTTATCGGGATTTCTAAATATTTTGATAAAATTATTCTTAATTCGTACTCTTCTATTGCGTTTATATTTTGAGTGAATTTATCAAAAACAACTTGCGAACTTTTAGATAATTTAAGTACGGTCAATATTGCTCTGACAAGAGGGTTATCGGCAAGTTTCTCGCTTCCTGATAAAAAAATTGGCTCACAATCTTTTAGTCCTGATTTCAGGGTATATTTAAGCATCTTGTCCTGAATTGGTGTTACAACAGAAATATCTTTAGGACAAACTCCGTTTTTTATTAGTTCGTTTATTAAATTTATTGCCTTTTCTACCATATCTACTCGTTTAGAAAGAGAGTAGGCGGTTAGGTTAGGTATTTTGTTTTTCGTTTCCTTGTTTATATTTGATATTAAATTATTAACCCTTATATCTTCTTTTTTTTCGTTAATAATTTCTTCGTTAAAAATGTTTTCCAGTGCCTTTTTTGTGTCAGGTTCTGCACAAAGGTAGCCCATTCTTGCCCCACCGTCTTTATCAAATAATATGAATTTATCTTTTAGTTGCGGGGATATGTTTTTAAGAAAATCAAAAAATAGAGGGGTGTTTTCGTCTGCTTGTTCCACTAACAGATATTTTATATTTTTAAAATAGTCTGTATTTTTATAAATATATCCAAAAATTTCTGCTTGTCTTATGTTGTCAAAGGCTCTTAATTCAATAGTTTTGGCTCTTAATTTTTGGATAATTGTGCTTGCATCTGCTCTGAAGGCTTCGTGTAGAAGTTTTGATTTTTTATCTATTTCTTCAGGAGTTAAATTGTTGTTTACAATAAGCGAATACCTTCTGAAAATTTGGTGTAAAAGCGATTTTTTTGAGTTGTATCCTTTTACGTCATCTTCTTTTATAATTTGTTTAAGTAAATATTGGGATATTTCAAGCCCCGTAAGGTTTGGGTTAATTTTTACATCGGTATTTTTTATTTTGTTTTCTAACTCTGCCCAGTTATCGAGGAGTGTGTTATAAATCAATCCGTTAAAAGTATTAATTTTTAAGTCGGTCAGAGTGTTAATTTTTGATAAATTTAGTATATTTTTTATAATATTTTTTTTAGAATTTGAATTAAAAGTTAACACTAAAATTTCAGATGGCAAAATTCCCGAATTAAGCCACTCAACATATTTTTCGGAAATTATTTTTTCGTTGTTTTTGTCTGAAATTTTATTAATTATCATGATATTTTTAATTTTATCACTAATATGTCTTGCGAAAAAATA
>CAMHDG010000009.1 GCA_946183815.1 uncultured bacterium
TTATCCATTATAAACTCCAATGTTGTCAACTGTTATTATTTTAAATTGTGTTCTATTTCATCGTTGATTAGTTGTACAATTTTTTTTGCGGAACTGAAAAATTCTTCATCGTTCACGTATTCCAAAATGTCAGACTTGTAGCCTTTTTTAAGTGTGCATTGATATTCATTAATTCTTGCTTTGTCCATCACAGAAAGATTTAGTTTTCTCAATTTTTTCGTTACAGATTTTGGGTCGTGTTCACAAGATATTTTTACGGTAGAAATATTCATTTCAGGATTTTTAGACTCATATCTTTCGACAACCGGTGCAAAATCTCCATATTCTGCCATCTCCCGCTCTAATCGTTTTGTCATATTGCTTTGAATTTTAGCAAGGTTTATATCAAGCGGGTCAAGTTCAAAAGAGGTAACCTTATCTTTTGCCTCTGCTATAAATTTATTTGCATTTATATTTTTAATAGGATTCATCATATTCTCCATAAGTTTTATTTTCGTTTATGTTTTAACACATCAAAAGAAATATTTTTGCCATTATTATCTTTAATCAAAGTGCCTCCAAGGTCAAATATTATGTTGTTGGCTTCGTTGTGTCCTTTTGATACATCAGTTGGTATTATTGATATTCCTGCGGTATTTCCTGATGTAATAATAGGGGTAACTCCATCGCCCATAAACTGTGTTACCATGTATCCATCTCGGTCTGCGTGTGAGCAAATTCTTCCGAAGAATGTGTGAACAAATCTGTTGGAGTTCCCATTCAGGTAAAAACCTGTTTGAGTTTCAATGCTTCGCCCATGAAGCGTTCTATCAACAGAGATATCAGGTTTCTCAAAAAAGAGTTTTAGAACAACAGTAGTAGAGCCTTCAACATCTATTTTAAATCCATGACCATAGACCCCTTCCCCTAAATTGTCAACATTAACTTTTTTGTTCAATACCTGACCTAATTCATTTGCAAGTGCTGTCATATCTTTCGTTTGACGGAAGTTGTCTATAACATTTTGAATACGGGAATCAAGTCCTTCTGGGTTTGATACATTAGATGCCCACCCTTCAGGCAGAGCACCGATGTTTCTGTTTGTGAGCGGGAAGGCTGCCAGAAAATCAGACATGTTTCCTGCATCAAGATAGTGTTTTGATAAAAATTCCGTAAAGCCTTGTTCTGATGTTAGGGTCGTTTTATCAAAACTGCTTGTTCCGTTTTTGTAATGGAAACCTAA
Source organism: uncultured bacterium (assembly GCA_946183815.1). Lineage (GTDB taxonomy): Bacteria > Cyanobacteriota > Vampirovibrionia > Gastranaerophilales > Gastranaerophilaceae > UBA2883. Next base: position 1,223 of record CAMHDG010000009.1, read on the forward strand.
AAATACTGCCATATCTCTTTCGTTAAAGTTCCTCATTCTTGGTGCAAGTTCGTATAATTTGTTCATATCAATTCTATTGATAAATTGATTAAACGCATTATAATCTTTTATGTTTAATCTGTTTAATACATCTGCAATCATATCAGGGTGTTCAATTTTACCTAATAGTTGTCTTATGTTGGTGACAGTTTCTTTTATTCCGTTTATGTCTGAAATGTCTTTTGTTTGCAGAAGAACTTTTCTTGTCGTTTCATCAATATTTTGTCCTGACAGTTCTGTTTGTCTTTTTTGGTAGTCAATACCATTTTTCATTATTTCTATAATATCTTTTGTACTATATCTGCCACTGTTTAAGATGTATTTATAATTATTTTTAAATACAGTTGGGTCAGAATAATCTATTTGAGAAAGTACCTGTAATCGAAGATATTGACCGTCATTTGTGTTAAATGTCGGAACTTGAATAAGAGTTTCAAGAAGTCTTACATCTTTTAGTAAGTCGTTTTCAATAATTGATTTTGTGTCGAGAATAAGCCCTTGTTTTATGGAGGTGCTATGTAATGATAATAAATAAGCCTTATCCTGTGCAGTTGCATGAGGGTTCTTTTGAACGAACAGTTCAAGCATTTCAAGGCTTTCTTTTACCTGTTCAAAAGAGCCTTCTTTAAGTTCGGCAATCTCTGAAGGATGAATATCACTTAACAAAGGTGACTCTGATATAAGTCTTTCAATGTTTCTGCTTTCGCCTGTTGCGTCTTCCCCTGTTGCAGATTTAAAAATATCACTGAATTTTGCTTTTTTGTCAGCAGTGTATCCCTGATGAATTTTTGTTTTTTGTTCCGGTGATAAATCTTTATAACTTTGTATTGCGTCTGCTTTTTTATCAGCAGATACAGACTTATCGGTAAGTATGGAACGCAGAACATCATAGTCTGCTGCGGTTGAGTTGTTGTCAAGACTTTCTACAAAAAGTTTAAGTTTTGCAGAGTCTATGTCGTCATTGTTAAGCAAATGGTGCTGGATATAGTCCTCAATTTCGTGTCTGTGAGGGTTATCTTTTAGGCATTTGTTTATTCTTTTGAATACGTCCATTTCAAATTTAGGAACATCTTGCCCGCTCACCGGATCATAGACTGTTGTTTCAACAAGTGACAAAGAAAAATCTTTGTTCTTTGATTTAAAAATTTGAATAAGGTCAAAATAACTAAATCTTGGAGAACCATCAGGCTTTTTTTCGTTGAACAGTTGTTCAACAGTTTTGCCGTCAGCCTCATATAATTCTTTTAGCCCGCTTACTTCAAAGGCTTCGAGTGTTCTTTGACTTTGAACGTATTCTCCAAACTCATCAGGTGTTCTGTCAGGGATAGCAGGTTCTTCTGTTACGGGTTTAGATGTTCCTTTAAGTATTTGGAGATAGGTTATAACATCTTTAGCGCTTAAACCGCTATTTAAGAGAGATTCAGATTCTTTTAGATAGTATTCTGAAATTGCTCCATTTTCGTTTTTACACTCATTTATTATCTGTCTGATTTCAGTTGGGTTGCTTCCTTCAAGATTGATGCCTAATCTTACCTCTGCTTCATATTCAGAGGTAGTTCTTGTTCTTTTTGCTTCTTCTGCGAGTTCTGTATATGATTGGTCTGTGAAATTATCAGGGTTTTCACGTTCTCGGCGTGCAATCTCGTCAGTATATTCTTTATAGATTTTGTCTTTCTTTTCAGGGTTTTTCTTTGTGGCTTCCGCTTTTTCGTGTAGTAATTCAAGATTTTCCGCACGCAGTCTTACGTCAAAGCCTCTTGGTAATTTTGGAGGGTTTGAGCCGTCAACTATACCGAGTTCCGTTAATCTTAAGTATTCATAGTGAGCGGTCAGATAGTTGTTGTATTCTTCAAATTGAGGTTCAGACATCTTGCTTTCACTCAATAATTCTTTTATAGGGTCAAACAGAGCGTGGAGTTCTTCGTTTTTGCCTACAATGTCTTTATTTGTTCGAAGGTCGTAAGGGATGTGTTCTCCTTCAGCGAATTTGTTTACCCCTGTGCCTCTGTATTGCCATTCATAAACAAAACCGTCTTTTGTTCTAAAGTTCATTTGTAGAGCGGTGTAGCCTGACCCACGAACTTTCGTTGTTGCTTTTTCTTTGAATACATCATCACTTTTTTCTCTTTCAGAATAAGAATTAACTCTTTCGATTATTAGTAACGGAACGCCTTTTTCTTCTGCGTAGGCACGTAGTCTGTTGAGTTGTCTTTCTGTAAAATAAGGGATACCGTCTTTTCCCATGTAGTTAGATATACTTGTTATCTCAACTTCGTTTGTGCCTTCTGCAACGGAGTCAATGTATTTCATGAGTGCATCAAATACGTGAGCAGATTCTTTTTCTATTGCTAAATCAATGGCAGACTTTCTGTCCCCTGCGTCTAAAAGTGCCTTAACATCAGGGTCATTTTTCAAATCAACTCCTTCTCTGACGCTGCGAACCCCAACAGCATCACGAACTTCTTTCGTTACGAGTGCGCTTAACGGCATATCAGGGTCGGATATGAGTGCATTTTGTATTTTATCGTGCAGACTCTGAACGCTCTTGCTTCTGTGGAAGAATTGTCCGTTTGCGGTAAATCCCATTCTATGCATTATGCCGACAATACCTTTGTCTTGGGTGTAGTCATAGTTCGGATCATCTTTTCCGTCAATTTCTCTAGCCCCGCCCTCTTGAGAAAGTGCGATTTCACGAATTTGTTTTGCGATGTTTGTAATGAGTTCTTCATATTCAGGCGAAAGTTTCATTATTGGCTTTCCTTCTTTATCTGTGCCAACCTGAACTAATACGTCATTACCTGTTAGAGCCAAAGTTTGTTCATCAAATTGTTTAGTGAGTTCAAACGGATCTTTCCCGCCGTTAGAGTCCAGTCTGCGAGGACGTTGTGTCGGGTCTTGCGCAGGTAGTCCGTCTGCTTGGTGTATTAATCTTGTATTTTCAATATTTGTTCTTGTATTGTCGTGTAGCGCTTTATCTGCTGAAAATTTTGGCTTGAATAGACTATATTCACTTATGATATTTTCAATTTCTTTTGAGTAGGTTTTTCCCTCCATCATACCGGCAAATAATTCTGAACCTGCTTCACTTGGGGACATAGCGGAATATTTTGATACGTTATCGAACAGCATTCTTTTTGTATTAGTTTCCATAGCATTTGTCGTTGTGTTCCAACCAACCAAATGATTATTTAAACAGTGTGCTGTTTCGTGATATACAATTCCTTCAGGAGTAGGTGTTGAAAAATAGCCAACTTCACAATTATTAAGCGTTTCATTTATATCATTAAAAACCACATATCCTTCATTTATATTTTCTGTAGGAATAGCAAAATTATCAGGTTCATTTAATAACGAAACTCGATATTTAGGAAATTCTTTAACACCCGCTTCTTTCATTTTTTTACACGCATTAAGAATGGCTCTGCCGGATTCTACGTGGTCTGTTAATCTCGCATCAATCCCCATATCAGTAAGTTCTTGTTCTATTTGAATTGCTTCAGGGTTTGTTGATTTTGGGAATAATATTTCATCAAAAGTTCTTACAAAATCTGCTTGGAGTTTTGCTTTGTCTTTTCCGATTTCATCAAATAAATCTTTATATTCCTTTGCATCACTGTAAACAACAGAAAAAAGGTCAACATTTTTAATTTCTGCGATATAACGCATATCAACACCTCGGTCGCCCAAAGCCCAATCTTGTAAACATTGGCGTAATTCTTCTTTTTCAGCCTCTGTTAATTTGTTATTTTTTATTAACTCTGCAATTTCTTCATTTGTTTTGGATAATATAGATGGTTTTTTTTCAAATAATCTAAAAGCAGTTGATTTACGTATTAGATTTAACGAATTAATGACTTCTTTAATGTCTTTTGTCCCAGTTCCTGCAACTTGGGTATTGTAACCCTCACTCGATGCCAAATCTCTTTCAGTTGTGAGGGCAAAGTGTTCGTATTCGCCGTTTGCATTTAGTTTTCTTGCTTTTGAGAAATCTACGGTTTCTTTCCCGTCAGCGCTTTTGGTTACTGCAACTTCTACGTCTTCTCCGCCGATGTTCATTTTTCGCCATTCAACACCATCATTTACCCCTGCTTTTGCAACTGCTGATTTAAAGAGCATTGTTTGGAACAAATGATTAACTGCTGCCTCAGGTGAATTAAAGGTTTGGAATTTACCGCTTGTTTTATCCAGAACACGATATTGACCCCCAACATCAGTAATATCATAGTTTTTGAGTTGTTCGGTCATATCGTTCAGTGCCTTATCCTGAACCCCTCTTGCAACAGCGCCTGATTTTCTCATTTGGATAAATCTTGCAACCCCTTTGAGTGTTGCAAGCCCCTCTAATTGACCTTTAAATTCTTCGCCTAAATCAATACTTTCAAGGTCGAGTTCGCCTGTTATCAGACCTTCTGCAATATGTTCAAGTGTTGAGTATCCTGTGAACCCGCCAACCTCTGTAATAAACGCACTTGATTTAGAGATTACCTCTTGTGCCTTTGTAAAAGTTGAGCCATCAACTGCTGATAAATAATCTTTCATCAAACTTTGAGCGTTAAGAGTTTTATTCTCTGCTTTTGCCAAAGTTGAAAAACTCTTTTGGATAGCGGTAGGATTACCTTTTGAGAATACTCCTGCAAGCGAGTTACCTGTTTTTGTTGCAACAGCCCCGATAAACGGTGCAACTGAACCCATAACACCTTGTTTTGTCATATCGACAAGTATTCTGATCATATCATCGTCTAACAATGATTTGTCAACCTTGTCTAATACAGACATATATTCACCCATAGCAGATTTCTTTATATTAATCCGTTCTGCTAAACTATTCATTGCCGTTCCGCCGACTTCTGTCAGACCTGTGTAAGTCATCATATTAAGTGCGCTGACAGGTGAACTTGATGTCAGTCTTATCCCTGCCTGAACAGTTTTGCCTGCAGTGTTAAAGCCTAATCTTGTTGCAACTTTTGCAGTTGTCTGAAAAGATTTTGTACCCAAAGCGGCAAACAGTTTTGTACTGCCTAATACCTCTGAACCTGCAAGGAAAGCAACAATATCTGTCACTGAATTTATAGGGTTAAGTATTGAGAATTGACTATCTGCATCACCCGTTCTGTTTGAACCAAACGCACGTTTTACCGCTTCATCATATTCGTCGGTATCTGACTTTATCCCTTTCATAGTGAGTTGTGCAAAGTTTTGCATAGCAGCGGGGTCAAAACTCGTTCCTGATATTTCTTTAAAGAGTTCATCAAAATGTTGTTCAAAAGCGTTATCGTCCATATTTTTAAGTTGAGTTGCTTTAGCAAGCAGACCTTCAACTTTATCCATTTGAGAGCGGGCGGTCAAATCCTGTCCTGATAGCATTTCACCAAACCCAAGGAAACCCTGAACGGCAGCAGTTCCGACAGAACCTTGTTTTAGTTGCTCCCACGCACCGTCATAATAGCCTTTAAACATGTTGTAGGTTGTGTTCAGTATGTTATACAACATATTTGCTGAAAATCTTTTTAACTCTTCAGGTTTTAACTCTTTTGCATTTACCCCCTGAGTTATATCTCTTGTCGGGATAACGTATTCCATACCTTCTTCCGCAGGTTTGAGTTCAGAATCGAGTTTAACCGGAGAAACCCCATAGGCAGTTGATGTATCATAATCAGAACCGCCTAATACATTCAGATATTCTGCTCTGTACGGCTGACCGAACGCCTGAATATATGATTTAGGTAATCTTTGGGTATAAGCAGCGTGTTTGTGTAAATCGTCTAATGTTGTGTTTGAAAAACCATTTTCTAACGGGTCGTTAAAATAGGTTTCAGTTCCGTCAATCAGATATTGTCTTACTTTTTCAGGGTTAAACTCAACCCCTCTTTGCGCTCTGTATAAATCTTCAAACCTGATTTTTTCTTCTTCTCCGCCTGCGTGAGAGTGTGGAGGGTTAATTTTTACGCTTGTTTCTGTGTGAGTTTTTCCGTCTTGAGTGTAGGTTCTTGTTTCTACTGTTTGAGTAGAATCAGCGAACATTTTTAAAACATCGTTTTTATCTAACTTACCTGTTTCTGCTTTAATAAGTGCCTGTTCAAATTGTCTTATCTGATTTTCGTCTAATGAATTTAACCTTTCATCAAGATTTATTTTTGCGCTATCCATTTGCGGATAAGATTTAAGCAGCATTGTTCTTAAATCGCCTCTCATACCTTCAAGGTATTCTCTATACGTAAGACCTTGAGGCGAACGGCTTTTATCAAGATAATACAATTCTCTTGCTTCGGTATTCATAAGCAAAGTTGTTGCATTATCTCTTTTGTCGGAGTCTGTTTCTCTTTGTGCTGTTGCAAGATTTGCATTCATTGCCCACAAGTTTTGCATAGCAATATCCTGAGCCTGTTCGGTTGTGAGTTGAGGTATTGATGCTTCCGGTCCAAAGGTTGGTAAAATTGGTTTTTGTGCTTGAACAGGGGTTGTTGTAATCTCCGGCATTGCTCCAAAAGTAAAGGTATCTCCTACACCTAAATTCCCATTGTTTGAAAGTGCCTCTCTTAATTTTGCACTCAATTCGGTATCGCTAAGTCCCTCGCAGGCAGTGTATTCCTGCGGAGTCAAAATGACTTTTAGTTGGCTTAATATTTGTGACCTATCTATACCGTTTGACACTTGTTCGAACCTTCTAATCCTAATCTAATATATCGATACACCATGGTTTACGTCATGTTTATGAGAATCTTTATATTTTATCGATTAATTTGTTACATTTAGTAATATATTGTTTTTGAAATGCTTGTAATCAAACTTTATCTGTGGTATGTTTATCTTGTCAGAAAAGTTAAAAATTGAATATATCGTTAAACAGGTTATTCCTGTTTTAGTTTGTTGGTATATTTGATTATATATAGGCTAAAAAGTATTAGATTTTAGTAAATTAGAAAGGTTAAAAATGACTGAAGAAGAAAAGAAAGAAGTAGCAACTCCTGCAGAAGAAACAACTGCTGAAGCACCTGCAGAAGTTACGGAAGAAGCAGCAGAAACAACTGAAGAAGCAACTGTTGAATTAGAAACAGAAGACGAAGTTGACGCTGTTGAAAATGAAAGAAAACCTGCAAAAAAATCAAGAGGCAGAAAGAAAAAAATAGAAACAAAAGAAGAAAAACCACAATCAGAATGGTCTGAACAAGTTGTTCAAATCAGCCGTGTAACAAAGGTTGTTAAGGGTGGTAAGAAATTAAGTTTCAGAGCAATCGTAGTTGTAGGTAACAAAAAAGGACAAGTTGGTATTGGTTGTGCAAAAGCATCAGAAGTTATCGTTGCTATTCAAAAAGCAATCACTGATGGCAGAAAGAACCTTATCACAGTACCTATCTTCAAGACAACAATCCCTCACAAAATTACAGGTGTGAGCGGTGCAGGAAAAGTTGTTTTATTACCTGCATCACAAGGTACAGGTATTATCGCAGGTGGTGCTGTTCGTCCTGTATTAGAACTTGCGGGGATTGAAAACATTGAATCTAAATCCTTAGGTTCTAAGTCACCGCTTAATGCTGCAAACGCTACATTAAACGCACTTAAATCTTTAAGAAGATTTGATGAAGTTGCTAAAAAACGTGGTTTAACAGTAATGGAAATGCTTAGTTAATAAGTGAAAAGTAAAAAATGAAAACTGAAAAGTTTTCGCTTCATTCTTTCACTTTGCAAGAATTATAATTACAAATAAAAGAAAAGAAGGATAAATAAAATGGCAAAAAATAAACAAATAAAAATCAAACTTGTCAGAAGCATAATCGGTGCATCTCCTGCTCAAAGAAAAGTAGTTGCAGCATTAGGCTTAAAGAAAAAAGATCAAGTTGTAGAACATTATGACAGCGACACTATTATGGGTATGGTTAACAAAGTTAATCACCTTGTAGCAATTGTTGATTAATAAGTGGAAATGAAAAGAGGAAAGTGGGCTATTCACTATTCACTATTCACTATTCACTTTGTTTGAAATAAAAGTACAAATAAAGCAAAGAAGGAATTTTAAAAATGGCAAAAGAAACTATAAAATTAACAGATTTAAAACCTGCTGAAGGGGCAACTTCTACAGGTAAGAGAGTTGGTCGTGGTCGTGCGTCAGGCATGGGTAAAACATCAACTCGTGGTCATAACGGTGAAGGTCAGCGTTCAGGACGTTCTTCTAAAAGAGGTTTTGAAGGTGGTCAAATGCCAAGTTACAGACAATTACCAAAATTGAAAGGTTTCCAAATTATCAACAAACGTAATTGGGCTGAAATCAATGTTGGCAGATTAGATGCGTTAAAACTTAAAGAAGTTTCATTGGAAACTTTAAAAGAACTTAAAAAAGTTCACCCATCCAGCGATGGTTTAAGAGTTTTAGGTAATGGAGAATTAAAATCAGCAATTACAGTTAAGGCTGTATATGTATCTCCATCAGCAAAAGAAAAAATCGAAGCCGCTGGCGGAAAGATTGAATTAGTATAACAAACTGGTAAAGGGGTAAATAAATGTCTTTAAACAATATAAAACCGCCTAGTACCGCTGATATAGCAGCGATGTGGAATGCATCAGGCTTAAAGCAAAAAATTATTTTTACTTTGCTTATGGTTGTTGCGTTTCGTTTTGGTGCTCAAATTCCTATATATGGGATAAATAATTCTATATTTCAAAATATTGCGGCAGGTAATAACATAATCGGATTTTTAGATTTGTTTTCAGGTGGTGCGTTAGGAAAGGTATCAATGTTTGCATTAGGTATCGGACCTTACATTACCGCTCAAATCATAGTCCAGTTAGTATCTGTTGTTATCCCTTCTTTAGAAAAATTACAAAAAGAAGAAGGGGAGGCAGGAAGAAGAAAACTTGCACAATACACAAGAATATTTACAGTTGTGTTGGCAATGTTTCAGGCAATTATCTTTATGGTATTTATGTCACACTTGCCTGCTGCGATTATGCCGGGGATTCCGCATACAATGTTTTACATCAGTTCTGTAACTGCTCTTACAGCGGGGTCTGTTTTAGTTATGTGGATATCAGAATTAATAACTGAACACGGAATCGGTAACGGTGGTTCTTTGATAATCTTTGTGGGTATTATTTCCGGTATTCCTCTGTATTCTCAAAGAACGGCAGAATTACTTACTCAAGATCCAACACTACAGTTTGGGTTATTTGCTTTGCTTGCAATTTTCTTTGTAACCATGGTTATGATTGTAATTATGCAAGAGGCAATGAGAAAGGTTATAATTGTTAATCCAAAAAGACAGGTAGGCAACAAGGTTTATGGCGGGGTAAATACGTTTATTCCGTTTAAACTTAACCCTGGTGGTGTAATGCCTATCATCTTTGCAATCGCAATTTTGCTTTTCCCTTCAACTATATTGAGTGTATTGGGTAATGCTAATTTACCGGGGTCTATGGGTGCATTTATTCTTATGCTAAACAAAATATTCAGCCCGTCAGGTATAACTTATTATGTAATATATTTCACAATGATTGTGTTACTGACTTTCTTCTATGCGTCAATAATGCCGAATATGCAACCTAAAGAGATTGCAAATAATCTTAAAAAATATGGTTCATCAATTCCGGGGATAAAACCAGGGAAACCAACGGCAGATGCACTGGATAAGATTTTATCAAGAGTTACGTTTATCGGTGCTTTCGCACTGGGTATAATTGCTCTTGTTCCTTCGTTCACAAGTTATGTTACTCATATAACAACTGTTCAGGGTATCGGTGCAACATCTCTAATCATCATGGTTGGGGTTGCTCTTGATTTGATAAATCAGGTCAGAACTCATTTGTTGGCTAAAAATTACGAATCATTCCTTAAGGATAAAGAGTAATTCATATATAGCAATAAAATATCCACACTTTGTTTAAAGTGTGGATATTTTTTATGAAAACTTATAACTATTTACTGAAGAATGAACCAACTTTTGAACTTATGTTATTGATTGTTTCTTTTGCAGATGCGATTTTGTTGGCACGTCTTGCCTTTTTAATATCTTTTGCTCTTTCAAAAATTTCGTTAAAATTAGTTGTATTTTTAAGGTTTTTAAGAGTTTCTTCTGCGTGCAGGGTTCTGCAGGCAAGCATAACTGCTCCTGCAAATTCACCCATTCCGATAATACCATGAGTCAAACCATGAAATCCTAATACAGGGGTTGCAACACGACCAAATTTTACTGCTTGTTTTGCTGCTTTAACTTGTTTTGTTACGCAAACTTTTTTAGGGTCTAATTTTACGTCTAATCCGTTAACTTGTTTATAAACATTTCCATCAGAGTTTCCAATGTGTATTCCTAACATAATATGGGGTTCCTTTCTATTGTTGGTTGTAAATGTATTTGATTAAAAAACACCCATAAAAAATGTTTTGCTACCCTTTTATTTTTAAGTTACAAATTTTAACAATAAAAGACAGATGGTTTTAGGCAACTGCTTTGTTTGTAACTTCTTTTGTTTTTTCCATATTATTAATATATCCAACGAGTGCGTTATAAATTCTGGGGTTTATATTTCCGTTATCGACATCGTTTCTTAAAATATCCAGTGCTTCATTACTGCTCATAGGGGCTTTGTATGAGCGTTTTTCCGTAAGAGCGGAATATTTATCCGCAAGAGAAACTATTTCTGTATTTATATCATATCCGTTCAGAGTATTTTTAATTTCAGGGTATCCTGTTCCATGTTCGTTTTGGTGATGATATTTTACGATATTTAATACTTCAGGTTCAATATTTTGGCTGGATAAAAGTGCTTCACTTAATTTTGAGTGAAGATGCATGATTTTTGTTTCTTCAGGGGTTAATTTCCCTTTTTTGTTTAATATTTTTTCAGGGATAAGCACTTTGCCTATATCGTGAAGCATCGCACCTTTTTGAATATAGCCGATATTTGCTTCTGATTTAAGGTCTGTCGGCAAGAAGTTATATATTCCTATTGCTTTGTTTCTTGTATCAATAGAATGTTGATACGTTGTATTTTTAAAGTTTTCAACATTTATAACAGGTTTAATATTGTTATTTTTGAGAATAGTAAGGATTGCAGGGTTAGAGTTAATCATATCTGTGATAACCCTTTTATCAAGCAGACGGTCAAGTTCTCTGTTAACGGATACATTATCAGAGTATGTGCGTGCAGGTTTGTAGGCTGGAATACTTTGATTTACTCCGGCATACACCTGACCTATGGGTAAATTATTATACACACTAAAATTCATACACAACTTAACCTATATACTTCTATTAAGTATTTTTATTAAGGGGAATTTACTCAAAGTCAAAAATATTCAATGTTTTTGTTACAAAGTTTACATTTGTTCTGTGTAAACATTTGTAACAAAATGATTAAAATATTTAAAGATTAACAGAAGATATGCCGTAATGCATGACACATAGGAATCGAATAAGGAGTACAAGATGGGTTTAGCCTCATCACAAGCACGACTGCTGACTCTAACGGCACGTCAACATTCAGTTGAATATGCGGCTCAAAGACTTGAAGCCCAAAAACTTCAACTGGCTAACGAATCTGACCAAGTATATAACACATACTTGGAAAGATTAGATGCGTCTAAAGTTCAATACAGAAGAGTTGAATCAGACGGTAGTATTGCTTATGATGATGCAACATTTGGCAAGTTATTTGAAAACTATTATTTGTTCAATGTAGATGGGGTAATTTGTAAATCTTTCCAAGAGGTAAAAGATGCTCTGAAAGAAAAACGTGATATTGATATTACAGCAGACGATTATTATACTGTATTATCAGCCTTGATACAAGAAGGACTTGTTGTATTGATGGAGGTAAAAGGTGATCCTGAATCAGGATATGAGTACGATAAAGATAATGCTAAAATTACTTTTACCCCACCTGAATCTGATACTCCAACAAGTACATGGGATGTAAATTCTACTAACGCAGAATATGTTTATAAAGTATTTGCTAACTCAAGTATATCAACATCTACAAAAGTTTCGGAAATGTCTGATGAGAAAGAATTGAAGAAAGCGGAAGCACAATATGAAGCGGATATGAACCGTATTAACGCTAAAGACGCACGTTATGACACTCAATTATCTCAATTAGAAACGGAGCGTAACGCAATAAAAACTGAGATTGATACCTTAAAGACAGTTGCAAACGATAACGTTGAAAGGACATTTAAAATATTCTCATAAGGGGTAGATATTTAGATACTCTAATGAGGAAAACAAGATTAACAATATAATTTTCCCTATAATTTTCCTATGATTTTTCAATAAGCCACTTTTTAAGTGGTTTTTTATTTGGTAAATTATTGTTTATCGGGGGTAAATATATAAATCGTTAAAAGCCCCTCTCCT
>CAMHDG010000010.1 GCA_946183815.1 uncultured bacterium
ACATCTAATATCCCAACATACCCCGGAGGATATTGGGCTTGGGCATTCTGCTCAAATGATGTAAAACCTTTGTCTTATTACGCAGAAGATAGAGAACAAGATATAGTAAAAACCTGCAAAATCTATAACAGAGATTATCACAACGCAAGGTTTGCATTGCCTAATTATTTGAAAAAATTGATTGGGTAAAAATCTTGATATAAATTAGGTTGAAACAAGGTTGAGCATACTTGCACAATAACAAGTGAATAGTGAACTTATTAAATGGAAAGTTTTTACTTTATTTGTTAAGTCTATAATTACCTTAATGCCTTTGTTGGTTGAATTGCTTCTCCTTGTTTGTTATATAAAAACAAAACATGTAACTAATTACTTGACATGTACAGCAATGACCGTAGTGATTAGCACTAAATTCGTCATTGCGGAAAATCTCTGATTTTCGTGGCAATCCTGCAATTTAAACATAGTAGCATTAAGTTGATAGGTTTGTAAAATCAAACACATTATTAAATATTCTTCAAATGTTCAATTTTTTGTTCGGGTTTCAAAACTATTGAAATAGCATCTATACGGTATTTTTTATACTGAGGGTTTTCTGATAAATATGAAAAAAGTCCTGTTTTAATATTTTGATACTTGGTTGGGGTAATTGCCTCAAGAGGACTGCCTAAAAACTCTGTTTTTCGTGTCTTGACCTCGACACAGACAAGAGTGTTTTTATCTTTGGTATCGACTGCTATAATATCTATTTCGCAAGCACGTGAAAAATGTTTATTTCTCTCAATAATTTTATACCCTTTTTCTTCTAAAAATTTTACGGCTATATCCTCTCCTAAAGCCCCTGTTTGTTTATTATTAGGCATTGAAAAGTTCTCCTTCTTTATCAGAGTTTACTAAACCTTCGCAAAGCATAAATCTTCCTAATAATACAACCTCACAATAATATCTCAAAGAATCTACAAAACATTTATTCTCACAAAACCCGCCCGACAAATATATTTTTTCCGGTTTTTTTGCAAAATTCCACGCATTATATGCTATTCCATGAACAAATTTTGAGATAGCCTCAACGGGTTTAGCCCCATTTGATATATCGTCCATAATCTTTTCCAGCCCGAATATACCACAAGTTACCGCAAATTTTTCTTCGTTAAAACTTAATTCTTCTCTTGAAACATTATAAAATTTTAGAAGCATCTCAACTGTCGCACCTGTTGAACTGGCACAAGATGTATTCCAGTCCATATCGTGAAATTTACCATCTTTAAACCTTATCCATTTAGCATCACGACTACCTAAATCTAAAATAGTTGCATCTTTATCAATTATATTTTTACTCCCGTTTGCAAGAGCAATAATCTCATTTTCATCGGCAATACCCATGTGTCCGCAGCATTTTTTTATCTCAAAATTTTTTGTAAAATTATCCGTTTTTAAAATAGTCGAAGGCAAGATATAATAATCTTTTCCACCATCTGATTTTATAAAAAATTTACCATAATTTTTACGTAAATTTTCAACATCTTCAGAGGTATTTAAAATATCATTTACCCCCACCGTTGTTGCGATTATTTTAGAATATGTTGTACCTGCATCTAAATATATCATATTAAAAATTCCCTACCTCAACCGTAAAAAAGCCTCAATTTTTGCTTTAATAGAATTGTTCGCATAATCGTCAATATCAACATACAGACCATTATACTTATCTGCTAAATATTTAGCAAGTTGAGCCTTTGAACAAAACGCCTGAGCATAAAATACCGTAGGCACATCTTCTTCCACAAACATTTCCAATTCAATATCCGCAGGCACACCCGCCTCAACACATCTTGTCCAGCCATAAACGTGTGTTTCGTCAGGGAATAATCTCAACAATTCTAAATCATTTGGCGGAACTCCCCAAAACCCGAATTTTGCCTTCACCTGTGGCAAGTCATATTTTTTAGGCTCAATAATATTGTTCATAATAGTATTTACCTTGTCGTACAAAGGTAAATTACTTGTCGATATAACCAACTCTTTTCTGTCAGTTAATTGTTCATACTTTGTTTCAATAACATCTAACCCTTTATCCCTTAACACCTGTGCCGCAAACCAACCACTGTCACATTTATCTTTTCCTATCGGTGCAATTATTTTTACAGGTCTTATTTCTAAAGAATTATTTATAATATTTTTAATAATTTTGCAATAAGATTCAGGTAAAATACTTTTATCTGAATACCCAAAATCAATATCCAAATCAACCCATTCAGCATTCGGATATTCCTGTTTTATATTCTCTACTACATTAGGGTCAGGATACCCCCAAAACCCTATTTTCTCATTTATCATAAAACCATTATAAATAAAAAACGGTTTAAAGCATAACTATTCTTCTGAAGATTTATTTTTCAATCTTTTTTTATTAAACTCTTTAACATCTTTTTGGATGTATTCATTCAGTTTTGCAGACACATCTTCCCACGTTCTTCTGTCGTGTTGTTTAATAATAGTGACAGAAGGATACCATTCTGTTTTTTCCGTATTATCAAACCATCGCCAGTCAGGAGCGTGGCACAACAACAAGTAAGTTTTAACTCCCAAAGCACCTGCAAGGTGGGCGAGAGCAGTATCAACGGTTATCAAAACATCAAGATTTTTCAAAGCCGCTGCCGTAGAAGAAAAATCTGTAAATTCAGGAGATAAATCTTTTATTTGCGGATATTTTTCACACATATTAAAAATATCACCCATCTGGAACGAGTAATAAGATGTATTTTCCATATCCATAAACGGTTTAAAATAATACGGTGCATCTATTGTTCTGTATATCGCATCACGCAGTTGCATACCCTTTGAACGCCAACATAAGCCTAATTTAAAATTATTATTATTAAAATAATTGGTTTTCATCATATCTGTTTTTCGTTCATTTGCGACTAAATACGATTTTTTTGCAGGAATATTATGGAAATTCATATGCAAATAATAAGGTAAGTCCATAATAAGTACAAATTTATTGAATTTTACAATGTTATCTTCTGTAACTATTTCGATATTAGAATATTTTTCTTGAGGAAAACTTTGTTTAAACAACTGTAAAAGTGGTTCTCTAACCCCATAAATAACTTTCTTAAATTTTTCAGCAACCAATGGTAAATAGCGTATAAATTGAATATTATCACCAAACCCTTGTTCATCAGACACATACAGTATATCATTCGGGTAATCTTTCCCATCCCACAAAAATTTTTTATATCTTTCTTTTTTTTCAGCTGCGATACGTCTTTTTAGATAATACTTATAGCCTTTACGCAACTTTCGACCCGCCATATAAACAGAACCCAAAGTATAATAACAATCTGATTTTATGTTCGTTTTTAAAGATAATAATCTTTTTAGATAAATTTCTGCATTTTCTAAATCTTCGGACTGCTTACAGCAAACACCTAAATTATAATATGCATCAATATAACCTTGATTAGAAGCCTTTTTAAAATATTCTTTCGCTTTATCATAATCATTATAAATACACTCGTGTAGCAACCCTAAAACATTGAAAGTTAAAATATGGTTTGGAAATTTTTTCTGCATATCTTCGCAAGTGAATATTGCCATATCCTCCATGCCTGCTGTGATATACATAAAGATTAATTGTGCATACGAAGATGGGGTTTCAACCGCAAAATTATACATTCTTGCGACACGTATTGCTTCTTCATAGAAATCTAATTTTTCGTACGAGGCAATACATTTTTCGTAAAAATCTTCACGTGGTTCGTGTTTTATCAACTCCTCATACTCAACTGCGGAAAGGTCATATTTACCAGCCTCATAATTTACATTAGCGAGCAGTTCTAATGTTTCAAAACTCTTTTCTAAATCAAAGGACCTTCTGATATAAACAGATGCCAGATTGTATCTGCCCATTACGATATATAACTTCCCGACATTGCTCATCACTTCAGGGTTATCACCTGACTCTAAAATCATCTGATTAATTACATTATTTGCTTCAACGAACATGCCTGATTTTATATATTTTTTTGCTTCTTCAAACTGTTTTTTTTCAATGAAATTCATTATTTATAATCCTTTAATTTATCATAAATTTTATCTACCTCAACAAACCAGTCTTGCCTTTCCTGTTGTTTAAATAATTCGACTGAATCATACCATTCGGTTGTTTTATCGTTGCAAAACCATCTCCAGTCAGAACAATACGGAATAAGTAAAAATGTTTTTATCCCTAACGCACCTGCAAGATGAGCACACGATGTATCAGCCGATATAAACAAATCTACATTTGCCATAGCACTTGCCGTATCATCAAATGTTTTTAATTCATCTTTTAAATCTGTTAACGGATATTTCTCGACAGCGTTAAAAATATCATCTAACTGGAATGAATAAAACTTGATATTTTTTAATTCAAATAATTTTTTAAAATATTCAAAATTTATTGTTCTGTGGATGGCGGCTCTCATGCCTGAACCCCCTGCTCTCCAGCACATTCCAATCTTTAATTTATCCGTATTAAAATATTTATTTCTGTAATAATTTTTCTTATTTTCATCATATTTTAAATACCCGTCAGAGAATGGAATATGATTAAAATCCATATCCAAAAAATACGGAATATCTGACGCTAAAGCATAGTGATTATATTCACCTAAATCTTGCATATTACCGTAAAATTCTACATTTGGATATTCTGTTTTCGGATAACTTCTCTCAAATAAAGTCAAACAATTTTGTCTTGATAAAACTTTTACTTTTTTAAATTTTGGAGTTAAAAATGGGAGGTATCTTATAAACTGTAAATGGTCACCAAAACCCTGATCGCAATAGAATAAGAAAATATCATCAGGATGTGCCTCTTTATCCCAGAGATTTTTTAAAGAATAAATTTCTTGAGTTTTATCACGTTTTTGAAAAAATTTATACCCGTTATAAATATCCTTTTGAGTCAAATAAAGAGTGCCGAGAGAGGCTTGGGAATATTCTTCTTGCGGCATAAGTTCAATCATTTTTTTATAACTTTCTTCCGCTTCTTTAAATTTACCAGTTTTCTGATAACTAACACCCAAGTGGTAGTACGCAGTTTTAGCCCCATAATCAATAGCGGTTAAATAGCAATCTTGGGCAAGTTCTTCGTTCCCGTAAGAAAACTCCTGAAGAGTACCCGCCATAATCCATGCCGGCCCAGATTTTGGGAAAGCCTGAATAGTTTTAGCACACATTTCTTCCGCCTCTTTTATCTCGCCCAAATCTATATAACTTTGGGTTAATCTAACCATAGCAGGCTCGGTATTAGGGTGTTTCAGGTAAAATTTTTGAGCATAGGCATGTGAAAATTTGAACATTTCTAATTCTCTGAAAGCCTGAATGATTTTATCATAGATTTTGATGCTGTCAGGGTCATACTTAAAAAGTTCCTCATAGAGAATAACCGCCTCGTCATACTTTTTAAGTTGGTACTTGCAAAAGGCAAGCGCAGCGATAGTAGGTGCAGTTTTTCTTTTGTCGTAGGCGGTTGTTAAAATTCTTTCTGCCCCTTTATACTTTCTTTGACGGATATAAAGCCTGCCTAAAAACGCCTGAACAATATCATCATTCGGGTTTTTTGCCAATAATTCAAGATATATTTTTTCTGCGGAGGCAAAATCTTTTTGTTTTACCAAAAGATTAGCATGCGACAATAATTTTGTATTAATCATAGTACTATTTTCCGATTATAATATTATCATTTTTCAGTTTAAGAATAATCAACCTTATATTGTATTTATGGGGTAAATATTATTTTTGTTAATTGCCGGAAAATCTCTCCGGCAAAATTTGAGAAAGAAAAGAATAAAAAAGGACTACATAAAGTAGCCCTTTTTATATATTTCTCTTAAAACTTATTAATTTTTTGATGTTAAATCAATATTTTCACCGTTCACTGATTTAGGTTTTCCCTGATAAGCATTAGACTGCGGGATATTGTGAACAGGGTTATAATATTTTTTAGATTTAACTAATTCCGTTCTTTCTTTTTCCACTTTATCTGGAAGATGATACAACATCATAACCCCATCAGGAGCGGTAGTTTCATTCAATTCTATATCAGCACCTAAATCACCGTAATCTTTTCTGATAAAGTATTCGTCACCGTTATTATAAACCTTATAAGTAGCAGTGTCTTTAGGGTTAACATTCTTAAATGTTGTTCCCGGAGTTAATGAGATTTTACCCTTTGAGCCTTTTAAGTAAATACTTTCAAGATTCATATTAGTTGGGTGAAGATTTTCAATCGGTACTTTTGGATCTGTAGAAATACCGTTAGGGTTGAATACAGAAATATTCATCGCCCCGTTAGATGCCTGTGCAATAACGGCTGAACATTCGTTACCATTACTGCCTTTTTGTTTATCTAACTTATACATTGTACCGTTATTCAATGCTTCCATAATATTCATTTCATCGCTCTTTCTTTGAGCGGAAATATCTCTGATGTCTTGTCTGTAATCCGCAATGTCTTTACGATAGTATTCCGATTTTTCATCAATAATAGAACGGTCGATAGGCTGTCTGTTTTGAAGATAAGTATTACCACACTTGTCTTCATACCCTGTCATACCAAATTCGTCACCTGCATAAACAGTAGGGTTACCTGCAAGTGCACCTAAATATCTCATAATTATTCTTGTTTTTGCACGACCAACTTCTGTTGCCTTTGAATCAACTCTGTTTCTGTATTCTAAAAGTTCTTCTTTGCTTAAAAGTTCTTTGCCGTCATTATATTTATGAACCGCTTGGTCATAAATAATATCAAACGCATCAGCCACAGGTTTTGTACCGAAACCGTCTTTTTCATTTACTTTTTTAAGGCTGTCAGGAGTTGACTTACCGTGAGCCTTATCTTCAAAATTTTTATAATAATTACCGTTTACAACATCTGCCACTGCTTTCGACATTGCTTCATAAATATGGTCATATTTTCTGTCAGCAGCATCGTAATCTTTTTGGCTGTTTGTTGTATTCTTAATTTTTTCACACGCTTCAAATTTAAGTTTCGAGTTAACATCTCCGATACTGTTTCTCAACAATTCGCCGTTTGCAACCGCTTTTGAACTTGCGTTATTAAAGTAATCATCACTGTTTTTAACAATATTCCAATCATAATCAGTCATACTATCAGGCATCTTATCATTCATAATCATATATGCTGTTTTTCTGTGATTAAAATCAGCCTTATTGTTTAAATCAGCATGGAATAAACTCATATCCATTGATAAACAGTGAACCATACGAGGTTTATCGTGGTTACTTGCAAAAGTATATGAATTTCGCTTATAATCAATAGGTTTTGCCGCAAATCTGCTTAATGAATCTTCTAATTTTGAAACACGTGCAGCATCATTATTACCTACGGCATCATTGCCTGTAACATAACTATAACCAAACATATCAGATATTCCATCAAAGAAATATGAATAGTTTGCCTCAGATGTTATACCTGCAAGGTCTAATAATGAACCTATTGCCTTACCCTCTGAATCATAAATCACGTTACGGGCATCATCAGGCATAGAATCAGTAATCATCATATCAACGTCTGTAAGTTCTGCCACTGTATATGAATGAGGATTTTCGCCTTTAATAGCATTAACCATATTGCTCCAGAAGGTAATGTTATTTTTCCAAGCGGTATCAAATCTTTGAGCACCATTTTTAACAGAATCAAAGTCTGCAACGTCTTTTGCTGCGTCAAATCTCCAGTCAAGACCGAACCCGCCTCTGTTAACCATAACCTCAGCAAGTTTTAAACTGTTTGCATTCGTGTTTTCAAAACGCTTATTGATTGATTTAGCAACAAATTTTACGTTATCATTCATCAATCGTTTTACACCATTATGCATTCTGTTCGCAATTTGATTTGCCTCATCCTGCTGGCTGTCACCATTGATATTCATGTGTTCTAACGTGCCACGTTTAGTCATATCTTCATAATCATAAACAATTTCGCCATTTTTCATCTGTTTTGCCTTTGCTGTCGGCATAAGGGCTTTTGTTACGGCATATCTTGCTATATCCTGTCCTACAAGCGGAATTAAATATTGCCCGTATTCTGTCATCTGACCGTCAGATGTGAATAATTTTTCTTTTGAATTTTTATCAACCTCTTGTAAAACTTTATCTGCAAATTCTTTAATATCATTAACAAATACGTCATTTACCTTGTTATAAGTTTTTGCATATTTTTGAGGAACTTTATAACTTGGGTCATTCATAGCATCATAACGTGTTTCACCAATATGGTCATTATCAGGTGAAAGTTTTGATAAATAAGGTGACGACAACGCACCCTGAACCTCAGGTGCAAATTCGATAGAATCAAGAGGTAAATCCATTAATGACTGAATAACTAATTCATGATAATCGTCTAATTTCGGACGCATTTCGTAATTATCTTCAATAACATTTGCAACTACCTCTTTAGAAAGTCTTGCCCCTTCCGGAAGAATAGGTTTTTTAGGGTTTTGTGTATTCATAAGCCCTTCAAGTCTTTCGTATGCTTTTGCAGGATTAGAAGAAATCTCTCCTATTGTTTTAGCAAAGTATTCTTCGTGAATATTTCTTACCCAATTTGTTCTGTATCTTGCCACAGAAGTTGCCATATCCTGAACCTGACAGTTTGCCCTGCGGAGTTTATCCATTTCAATAGCACGTTGTGCAGGACTTTTAATATCAGAAATCAATTCATTATCATAATTAGAGGTAAAATAATTGAATTTGGTAATATCTGTATTAGCATTCCAGCAAACAAAACCACCCTCTGTTTTAGGTGACATGCTTATGCCTGAAAGCGCACCGATAAACATTGTACCCTTTGGAGAGTCAATTCTTACTTTATCAGCCTTATTACGAGCCTTGTTTACTTCGTTAAGGTTTAATACATTCTTCTTGAGTTCATTAGCATCAACAATAAAATGATAAGGTTGAGCAGTATCATCGTGAGTATTTATCGCTAATTTGTTACCGTCAGGAGTTGTCTTATCATATTTTGTTATAACATTTTTCTTATCTTTTCTTTGTTCATCAGAAACCATAGTATCGTCAAAGATTTGGAACTCTGTTGGTCTTTCAGGGTCATAATCTTTGTTTTCCGGCATGTCATAAGAACCGTCTTTTTTCAAAACTACATCGAACGGAGCGTTCACAAGTTTGCAACTCAAATTTTCCATATTTTCAGGAACAACACCCAGTCCTAACGCAGTATCTTTAAGCCCGTTCATTCTAAAATAATAAAATTCGTCAGGCAAATCTTCATTATCCATCCACTTAATAGCACGTTGGAAATGGACACCCTGCAAACCTTCGGATGTAAATGTACCATCATCAACAAGGTTAATACCATGTTTCAGGGCTTGTCTTTGAAGTGAAGCATAGTTATTTCTTGTACCAATTCCGCCTGCCATAAGCATGTTGTTTTCAGCCCAATATTTATCAGCAGCAACAGTTGCACCACCCATAAGAGGTGTGGTAATAAGTCTTTCTACTCCTGCTTCCGCCATATTTGGAATATCAGCCTCTAAACCTGCCATAGTACCACCATTGATTGTACCAAAGGTTCTGACTGTCTTACGAACTTTGTCTGCAATTTCTTTCTTTTGTTTAGCCGTTGGCTCAACAAGTTCGCCCACATTATCTTCGCAGAAACCGGCATGAACATACCCAGGAGCGTGAGTATCAGCCATTGCAAGATACATAGGACCTTGTTTTGTAACTGTTGTTCCTTTTCTTGTTACGATAGTACAACCATCAGGCTCGTTGTTATCTTCGTGCATATATTTAACATCGCCTGTGTATTTATTAGTCAGTTTTAATCTGTATGCAAAAGGTTGTTCGTCCTCCAAGTCCAAGTCATAACGTGGTTCAAGCATAACCCCTTCAGGCGGAACATTTGTTTTGAAAAACGGCTCCATTTTACCGTCACAACCCTTTTCCACAAAAAAGTTGTTCTTTTTATCCATTCCTACCCTAAAGCATTCTACTTCACAAGTATATTTTGAGGAATCATACATACAGTTAATATGATAGGCTTGAGCACCTGTATCAGTCTGCTTATGCTGATGCCCCTGAAACGCTACACTTTTGACCTGATGAGTTTTATTAATTTCCATGGAAAGACACTCCTTATCTTATAATTAATAAGAAACGTAAAAAGTTAAATATTTGCTAGCATGCTAATAATATATTAATAAAAATTTACATTTTTGTAAAGTTTTTTAAATCATACCATGAGAGGATTTAGACTATACAAAAACAAAAAAATATTATAAAATATTTTTAAAAAATATTACTTAATTGGAGAAAAGATATATGGCATTCGGAGTAGGCGGAAACGACCCTTTTAAATCATACTCATCAAACGCCGATGCAGGCGGTGGAATGGGTGTATTTGCAAGAAGAAAGAAAAAAGACGAAAAGAAAAAAGATGATAAACCTAAACAAGAAGAAAGCCTTTTAGAGATGGGTGACGATCAAGATGACGATAACCTTGTTATCGAAGATTTTGACGACCCTGACTCTTGGTAAAAGGTATTACTCCAAACTTGTCTATTATTTTTCTATCAACTTAATTGATTTGTTAAGGTACATAATATCGAAAAATTAAGTGTTTTTACCTTGGTGTCAATTTTTAGACATCATTTAAAACACCTTTTAAATACTGCCCTGTATAAGAGTCTTTAACTTTGGTAATTTCCTGCGGAGTACCCTGCGCAATTATTCTGCCACCGTCAATACCACCGTTTGGACCTAAATCAATAATATTATCCGCTATTTTTATTAAATCCATATTATGTTCAATTATTAAAATAGTGTTTCCTGCATCAGCAAGACGGTGAAGGATTGCGATAAGTTTATCTAAATCAGCCCAATGCAGACCAACTGACGGTTCGTCAAGTAAATACAGAGTTTTACCTGTTGCACGCTTGTTCAGTTCGGATGCAAGTTTAATACGCTGAGCCTCACCGCCTGAAAGGGTCGTTGCACTTTGACCCAATTTTATATAGTCTAAGCCGACATCGTGTAAGGTTTGTAATTTATTTTTGATTTGAGGAACACTGTCAAAAAATTCCAGTGCCTCTTTTACACTCATTTCCAGAACGTCATATATAGTTTTACCCTTATACTTAACCTCTAAAGTTTCTTTATTATAACGATGACCGCCGCAGACATCACATTTTACATATACATCAGATAGAAAGTTCATCTCTATTTTTAAAAGCCCATCACCCTTACATGCTTCACATCGACCGCCTTTAACATTAAAACTAAATCTTCCTGCTTTATAACCCCTCATTTTTGCTTCATTAGTTTTTGCGTATAACTCACGTATAGGTGTAAAAACATCCGTATAGGTTGCAGGATTAGAACGTGGAGTTCTTCCGATAGGTGACTGGTCAACATCAATAACCTTATCTATGTGTTCAAACCCTGTTATCTCATCAACTCCCTGAGGTTTTGGTTTGTTCCCTCGCAATTTATGGAGAGCGTATTGATAAATAATATCGTTCATAAGAGTTGATTTACCTGAACCTGAAACTCCGGTCAAGACATTGATTTTACCCAATGGAATATCTAAACTGATATTTTTAAGGTTATTTTTAAACGCATTTTTAATGTGTAATACTTCGCCGTTACCCTCTCTTAACTTATCAGGGACAGGAATAAATTTTCTGCCCGACAGATACATGCCTGTAAGCGATTCATCAGAGTCTAAAATATCGGACAGTTTGCCTTGTGCAACAATTCTGCCACCGTTTATTCCTGCCTTTGGACCTATATCCACGATATAATCGGCGTTTCTCATTGTATCTTCATCGTGTTCAACGACTATCAGTGTATTACCTAAATTTCTTAATCTCAATAAAGTTTTAATAAGTCTGTCATTATCTTTTTGGTGAAGTCCGATAGACGGCTCGTCAAGTACATATAAAACACCTGAAAGCCCGCTGCCTATTTGAGTTGCAAGACGTATTCTCTGTGCCTCGCCACCTGAGAGTGTTCCTGCCATACGGGCTAAATCGAGATAACTTAACCCAACATCCATTAGAAAACGTAACCTTGCTCTGATTTCATCAAGTACCTGTTTAACAATTTTTAGTTGAAAATCGGTAAGCGTAATGTATAAATCAGTAATGAATTTATGTGCTTCATCAATAGGCATAGAGCAAAATTCGTGGATATTTTTGCCCCCAACTTTTACCGCAAGCGGAAACGGTTTTAACCTTCCTCCACCACAGGATTCGCAAGGGGTAGTTACCATATATTTTTGGATTTCTTCTCGCCAGTATTCACCCTCTGATTCCTGATAATGTTTCATTAAGAAAGGTATCACTCCTTCAAATCTTCTCAATTTTTTCTGATACCGTTTTGTCCCGAATTTTTTGACGTTTATCCATAAAGTTTCTTTACCTGAACCATAGAGAATTATATGCTGATGGTCTTTTGATAATTCTTCAAACGGGGTGTCCATAGAAAAACCATAGTGGTCGGCAACACTCTGTAAAAGGTCAAAGTAGTAACTGTTTGATGTTTTACTCCATGGGTATATAGCACCATCTTTTAAAGATTTTGTTTTATCCGGTACAACTAAATCGGAATCAACCGTAAAATCGAAACCTAACCCGCCACATCTTTCACAAGCACCATAAGGGTTATTAAAACTAAAAATACGTGGGGCTAATTCTTCAAAACTTATTCCGCAGTTTTCGCAGGCAAGTTTTTCACTATACATAATTTCTTCCTGACCTATTACATCAATAATAACAAGTCCGTTAGCCTTTTGCAGAGCAGTCTGAACACTGTCTGATATTCTTGATTGTGCGGATTCTTTTACCACAACTCTATCTACTACAACAAAAATATCGTGTTTTTTTGTTTTAGCAAGTTCAACATCATCTTCATCGAGGTTGTAAATCTCGCCATCGACTTTTACACGGACAAACCCTTCCTGACGCAATTCATTAAATAGAGAAGAATACTCTCCTTTTTTACCTTTGATTATAGGGGCTAAAATCTGAATTTTAGTACCCTCAGGCTGTTTAAAAATACTTGCCACAATTTCGTCTATTGTTTGAGGTTTAATCTCCGCACCGCAGTTAGGACAATATGGAGTGCCAACTCTTGCCCACAATAGCCTTAAATAATCATAAATTTCAGTTACTGTTCCAACAGTAGATCGAGGATTAGTACTTGTTGATTTTTGATCAATAGAGATTGCAGGTGTAAGTCCGTCAATAGAATCGACATCGGGTTTATCCATTTGTCCCAGAAACTGTCTTGCATAAGTTGAAAGGCTTTCTACATAACGTCTTTGACCTTCTGCAAAGATTGTATCAAACGCAAGTGAACTTTTACCTGAACCTGATACTCCGGTAAAAACAATAAGTTGATTTTTGGGTAAATCTAAGGATACATTTTGTAAATTATGTTGTCTTGCACCTCTTATTGATATAGTTTCGCTCATATTCTCCCCTTTATCAATATTCTACATGAAAAGGGGGAAAAGTAAAATTATT
>CAMHDG010000011.1 GCA_946183815.1 uncultured bacterium
TATATAAAAACCTTGATTTAAAATTTACCCATCAGGCAAGTTTTGGTTTATTCAGAGATAATGATGAGGACAAATATTTTAACAGACTTAACAAATTCGGCAAAGGTCATGGAACAGTCAGAATGCGTTATATGGCAGAGGTTGACCAAAAACTTATAAAATATGAAAATAAGGAAAATCTTACAGCAGCGTGGTTAAGTATCATAGGGCAAGGTTCAACAGCCTTATACGGTTCAGGTGAAACACAGGTAATAGGTAGAATAGGTCCACGATTGCATACTCAATACAAAAGATGGGTACAAGATTTGGGATATTATCAGACTGCTTATGATGACAATACTCCTATGCCTGTATTTGATGCTTACAGATACGGAAAGTCTAATGTGTATGTCAGAGAATATTTGCGTGTTCACAGGTTATTAACATTATCGTGGTTCGGCTCATTGACTCTTTCTGACGACAGATACAGAAACAACAGATTTTCTGAATGTGCGTTCTTTGTAAGTATTGGCCCAGACGATTTAAAACTCAATGTTGGCTATGATGTTATAAGAGAAAACGCTTATGTAAACTTCTCTGTTGCACTTGATCCAAAAGATATGCAGATTGACTATGACAGAATGACAATTAAAAACCCAGAAAACTTTAATTTCAAAAAGAAAGATGGTTTCTTCTCGGTATCAAATCCACCAAATGAAGAAAAACCTGATAAGAAAGAAACAAGTGGAATATTAAAGAACGCTATTGTGGAAGAAATATCTGATATAGAGGACAATGCAGATGAAGAGTTATAGTATTGAAGATGCTGTAACATCAATAATTGATATTGGAAAAAGGATGGGGTTAAAAAATTATACCCCGGGGTATTCCGGTAATATTTCTGTCAGAACCGACAGTGGTGTTTTAATGACCGTTTCAGGTTCTTCTAACGGGTATTTGACGGAAAATGATTTAGTTCTGATTGATTATAACGGCAAAAATATTAACTCTGATAAAAAAGCGACAAGCGAAAAGTTTTTACATCTTAAGTTTTATGAATTGCGACCTGATATAAATGCAGTAATCCATGTTCACCCGCCTGCACTTACGGCTTTTGCATCTGCAGGGCAAGATTTGATGTCACCTGTTATGCCTGAAAACATTTTTTATTTTGGCGGGATTCCTCTTGCAGAATACGGAATGCCATCTTCTGATGATTTAGTAAATAAAACATCAGTTTATTTCAAAGATTATGATGCGATACTAATGGAAAATCATGGGGTAATTATTGGAAGTAGGACAATAGAAGATGCATATCAAAAATTAGAGATTGCAGAAGAATATGCTAAAACTGTTATTTATGCAAGAATTTTGGGCGGGGAAAGAATTTTACCTGAAAAAGATGTAAAAGATGTAAAAGATGTATTATCTTTAAAAGGATAACAGTCAATTCTTCTTCAATGTTAGTAAGGGTTAACCTCTACCGCAGGTTCATAAATGATTTCAGAAGCAAGTGTTTTTAAATAATCAATGCCATTAGGTGCAGGGTCATTTTTAGACCTATGATCTATCGCATCAATCTGATTAACTAAATCGTCAGCAATGTCAGCAGGCCCATGAATAACCTCTTTTGCCTTTTTATTTTCAAAGAAACTTCCGGGGATAAACTTGTATGTTGAATGAGAACTCAATGCAACTTTTCCGCTTTTGCCGTTTACATTTAAATAAATATCGTCAGAAGCAGGGCTTTCAGGATAACGAGGTGCAGAATATTTATAAAAACGTAATTCTGTATTTTCACCGATTTTTTCATTTTCTTTAATAATACTTGTAATGGTTTTTGAATTCAAAACTGAGCGTAATACTCTTTGATCCCACGCTTCAGGTTTCGGGCTCATTATTATTGCATTAAAACTAGGTCTATTACTTGTATTATAACTATTATTTATATTATTTGATATTCTCATTCCTACACCTTATATTATATTATAACGAGATACAAATTTTTTTTGCCGTTTTGTAAAGTTTTATGATAAAATATACATGTTTTTTAGTATGTCGGAGGGGTATATGAAATTTATTAAAGTATTACTCGGAATTTTATGTTCAATATTTATATGTAATCATTCTGTTTTTGCAGGAGAATTGTCACAAAAAGAAATTGATATAGCAAAAATATCTTCATATACTGCAAAAGGTGATTTAAAGAATTTGGAAACAGAATTAAACAAGGCACTTGATGATAAATTAACTGTTTATGAAATAAAAGAGGTGCTTGTTCAGTTATATGCTTACTGTGGATTTCCCCGCAGTTTAAATGCAATATCAACATTCATGAAGGTAACGGACGAGCGTTCAGCCAAAGGGATATATGATGAATATGGGGTCGAGCCTGTTGATTTATCGAAAGATATTAACAGATATGAAATTGGCTCAACTGTTCAAACTGAACTTGTTGGCTCACCTGTTACAGGCAGACTTTTTGAATTTGAACCTGCCATGGATAAATATTTAAAAGAGCATTTGTTTGCTGACATTTTTGCAAGAGGGGTTTTAACCTATGAAGAACGTGAAATTGCTACCATTGCTGCACTATCCTCAATGAAGGAGGTTGAACCGCAACTAAAAGCGCATATTCAAATTGGGTTAAATATCGGTTTAAAACAGGAAAAAATTGACGAAATTCTAAAAATTACAAATTATAAATCTAAAGAAAAGATTGAACAGGAAAAGAAAGTTTTTCATAATGTAATTTTTGCAAGAGGGAATAAAAATGATGCTTTTGCACAATATTTTAAAGGTCAAAGTTACCTGAATATGCTAAATTTATCAGGTGTTCCGATTGCAAATGTTACCTTTGAACCGGGATGCAGAAACAACTGGCATATACATCATAAGGGCGGACAAATTTTGCTTGTAACCCAAGGCAAAGGATACTATCAAGAATGGGGACAACCTGCAAGAGAACTAAAAGCGGGAGATGTTGTAAATATACCACCTGAAGTTAAACACTGGCATGGAGCAGCAAAAGACAGTTGGTTTGTTCATATCGCAATAGAAATTCCTGCTAAAAACGGGAAAACCGAATGGCTAGAGCCTGTTGATGATGCTGAATACAACAAATTAAAGTAAAACTGAAATATGTTTGTATTATAATTTAGTTATTATGGGAAATATGATTAAGGTACAAAAAGGAACAAAAGATATATTACCACAAGAGATGGCTTTGTGGCATAAGATGGAAGAGAATGCATTGAGGGTGTTTTCTAATGCGGGTTATGGCGAAATAAGAACACCTATATTTGAGGCAACTGAACTCTTTGCAAGAGGGGTTGGAGATACAACCGATATTGTAAATAAAGAGATGTACACATTTGAAAAAAGTGAAAGAAGCCTTACTTTAAGACCGGAAAACACAGCAGGTGTTGTTCGTTCTTTTATTGAAAACGGGATGCACAGATTATCAGCCCCTGTAAAACTTTGGTATAAAGGACCTATGTTCAGATATGAAAGACCGCAAGCAGGTCGGCAAAGACAATTCCATCAGGTTGGAGTTGAAATGTTTGGAATAAAAGACGCAACTGCGGATGCAGAGGTTATAGAACTTGCTGTTTCTTACCTAAAATCACTGGGGTTAGACGATTTAGAGGTCGAGATAAACTCTCTGGGTTGTCCTGAATGTCGTGAGAACTTTAAAACAAAATTAAAAGAGGTATTAAAACCGTATTATAACGAACTTTGCGAAGACTGTCAGACAAGATATGAAAAGAACCCTTTGAGGTTACTCGATTGCAAAGTTCCGTCTTGTAAAGAGATATTTGAAAGACCTGAAGTTAAAGCAGTCATTCAGGGCGATTTTATATGTGAAGAATGTGCGAAACACTTTAACGAATTAAAATCATATCTTGACATTTTAGGTATAAAATATTCAGTTAATAAACTCTTGGTAAGAGGGTTAGATTATTATAACAGAACTGTTTTTGAGATTAAATCAAACAATCTTGGCTCACAAAATGCAGTCTGCGGTGGCGGAAGATATGATACGCTTGTCGGGAATTTGGGCGGTCAACCCACTTGTGCTATCGGTTTTGCTATGGGGATGGAAAGACTTTATTCTTTGATGAACGAGGTAAATGAAGATAAGTTGGATGCGTTTGTTGTTTGCACCGATAAAAAAGAGTCACTTAAATTAGTAAAATATCTGCGTGATAATGATATTAAGACAGATTTTGATTTTACCGGAAAAAAATTCACCAAACAGATGGAAAAAGCAGCAAAAGTTGCTAAATTTGCAGTTATCCTGGGTGAAGATGAGGTAGCAAATAACACTGTATCCGTAAAAAATCTTGAAACCTCCGAACAGGTTGCAGTTTCAAGAAATGAGTTATTGAACATTTTAAGATAGTTTTTTATATTTTTAACAAATGTTTAAGTTTTGAGTTTTATAATCGGGTCAATCTAGATGTCATAGATCAGGCAGGAAAAGATGAATATAAAATAGGAAATCTCAACAGCGCAGAATATAATAACCATATAAAAATAACGGATTACGGTAGCGGGAATGATAAAATTGAGATTGAAAATTGTCAAAATTTAACCTATGATAATTTTAATATTTTTAATTCAGGTGGGAACGAAACGTATAAACTTGAAGGGGTAAAGTTCACAAATGATAGTTTTCATAATAGTTTAGATTCCTATGGTAATGCCACTGACTTTGCAATACAGGATGAATACGGGAATGACACATACAACTATAACGGATATAACAAGATACTATTGAAAATCTGATAACTTGCTTCACAAAACAAAGTTAATGTAACAGAAAGCAAGAAAATAGGTCGGTTTTGTAAAGCCGACCTATTTTTTGTCTAAATTTTTCCGAATGTCTTTTGCTAATCAGGAATATAAATCTCTTAACTATAGACAAGTTCCTGCTATCAATTATTATCAGCCCATTATGATTTTCATAACGGCATCAAGTTCGGCAGGGGCTTTTTTAACCTCTGAATTACCATATTTAATAGCGTTATCAGGGTCTTTCAGTCCGTTACCCGTTAATATACAGACAATATCAGAGCCCTCTTTAACAAGTCCCTCACCGTTTGCCTGAATTAGTCCTGCAACAGACGCAGCACTCGCAGGTTCACAGAAAACACCCTCGGTTGATGCTAATAATTTATATGCCTCAACTATCTTTTCATCGCTTACACAACCGATTTTACCATTACTTTCATCTCTTGCTGCAACAGCCTTATCCCAACTTGCAGGGTTACCTATTCTTATTGCCGTAGCCAATGTTTCAGGGTTAAGTATTCTCTCCCCTCTCACAATAGCAGCAGAACCTTCTGCCTCATAACCCATCATTTTAGGTAATTGAGAAATCTTGCCCAGTTTATGCCATTCTGTATAACCTTTCCAGTAAGCAGTTATATTACCTGCATTCCCCACAGGGATAAAATGATAATCAGGTGCTTTCCCCAATGCATCAATAATCTCAAACGCACCCGTTTTTTGTCCTTCTATTCTGTAAGGGTTTACAGAGTTTACAAGAGTGATTGGGGATGTATCTGCAATCTTTCTGACAAATTCAAGTGCAACATCAAAGTTACCCTGTATTGCAATAATTTCTGCTCCATACATCATCGCCTGCGAAAGTTTGCCAAGTGCAATATAACCATCAGGAATAAGCACAAGGGTTCTCATACCCGCTTTTGCTCCGTAAGCAGCCGCAGAAGCACTTGTGTTGCCGGTTGAGGCACATATTATAGCCTCACTGCCTGCCTCTTTTGCCTTGGTAACTGCCATAGTCATACCACGGTCTTTAAAACTTCCCGTAGGGTTACAACCGTCAAATTTTAAATACAAATTTACATTTAAACCTATCTTTTTTGCCAGATTATCTGCCTTTATCAATGGGGTGTTCCCCTCGTTCAGTGTTACAACAGGTGTTGTATCAGTCACCGGTAAGTATTCTCTATATCTGTTTATTAAACCTTTGTAATACATGTTATTCTCCTATATTTTTGTCGTGGTTGCCTATATTACCCCTCAACTCTAATAAGGCTATCAATAGTACATTCTGAAAGTTCTCTGATTGCACTCTGAATGTCAGCCTCTTTACAAACCTCAGTAATAATAGTTATATCTGCAGTATTGTCCTCTGATAAACCTTTCTGCAAAATTGTAGATAAACTGATATTCCGTTCGGCACATACATTTCCTATTTTTCCGATTACCCCAATATTATTAGGAGCAGTTATTGATAAATAGTATTTATTATACGTATCTGATATATCAATGGTTTCTGCGTTATGGTCGTGATTACATCTCATCATAGGCAAAATGTAGTCACTATGTTTTAATTCAGCCACAATGTTAATAATATCACCTACAACAGAACTCGCAGTAGGAAACTCGCCTGCCCCCGGACCTGTAAAAGCAATTTCTCCCATAGGGAAACCTTTTAAATACACTGAATTTGTAACGTAATCAACATGCGCAAGTGAAGATGTTTTCTTCACTAACATAGGATGCACTCTGACATCTGCCTTGCCGTTCTCGTCAAGGTTACCCAGAGCAATTAATTTAATTTTATACCCAAGTTCGTTCGCCTTTTTCATGTCCTCGGCTCTAACCTTTGTTATCCCTTCACGGTAAACATTTTCCAGTTTGACTCGTGATCCAAACGCAATAGTAGAAAGGGTAGTAATCTTGTACATAGCATCAAACCCTTCCACGTCACCTGTTGGGTCAGTTTCGGCATAACCTAATTCTTGTGCCTCTCTTAACACATCATCGTAAGATGCACCGTCTATATCCATTTTGGTCAATATATAGTTTGTTGTTCCGTTTAAAATACCTCTAATTTGAGATATTTTGTTCCCTGCCATAATCGTTTTCATAGGCATAATAAGAGGGATACCACCTGCGATTGCCGCCTCATACAACACAACTCTGTTATTACTTTCTGCAAGGTTAAATAGTTCTTCCCCCTTTTTAGCGAGTAATTCTTTATTTGCGGTAACAATATGTTTACCGTTCTTTATTGCACCGGATATATATTCCCAAGCAGGTTCAACACCGCCTATTACTTCAACAAGTATATCAATCTCAGGGTCATTTATAACCTCATAAGCATCAGTTGTTAAGATAGACTCATCAAAGTTTGCAATATCACGTTTTTTATTTATATTCTTAACAACAATTTTTTTAATCTCAATATCTTCAGATGATAATAACGTCTTATAAACACCTGTACCGACCGTTCCAAGACCAATCATTCCAACTTTATACTTTTTCATATATATTAGCCCTCACTATTTCTTATTTATCGTACTATAAATCAGATTTAATTGTAAATAGCAAAAATAAATTTTCTTATTATAACTTAATTTGAGAGGGGAATTATTAAGTTTTGTAACAACATTATGACAAAAGACTAAAGTTTAAAAAAAATATGCCGTAACACATAACAAGGAACGGAATACATCAGGGCATGTGTTCAAGGAAAAAGGATTACGGATATGGGTTTATCATCATCACAAGCAAGATTACTTAATTTGACAGCAAGAATGCACCAAATAGAATACAAGGCTGCAAGACTTGAAGCAATGAAACTCCAAATGGCTAACGAGTCAAGAAGAGTTTATGAAGATTACTTGGATGCTTTGGATAAAACCAAAATCCAAAAGAAAACAATTAACGCTGACGGGTCTTTAACTTATGTTGATATCGCAAGTTATGATGACTTTATTAATGCAGGTTATGCATTAGTTGTCCACGGAACAAATGATGCAAAAGGATATACAGTCTGCACAACAAAAGCACAATTAGATACTGCAGTATCACAAATTTATAAAGACCAAAACGGAAATGCACTTGACATATCAGGTGTAACAACAGGTTCAAAATTCAAAACATTACTGCAAAACTTGATTAATTCTGGTGATGTTACAATAGTCGTTGGCACAAAATCAGGTACAGGCTATACTTTCCCTGACGGGACAGACATCAACAAATTCTCTGATGCAGAAACAAGCATTTCAACAAACACAGGTTTGCAAGAAGTAACAGATGAAATAGAACTTAAAAAGGCAGAAGCAAAATATGAAGCAGATATGAAACGTATCGACTTAAAAGACAGAAAGTATGATACAGACCTCGCTGCTTTAGATACAGAACGTAACGCTATCAAACAAGAGATGGAAACCTTAAAGACAGTTTCAAAAGATAACGTTGAAAGAACATTCAAGTTGTTCTCATAGGGGCAGGGGTAAATATATTACCCACCCTTAATAAAAGATGTCATGCTGAATTTTTTTCAGCATCTTGAAAAATACTTAACGAGCCCCTGAATAAGTTCAGGGTGACACGAAAAATTCAAGACAGTTCGGAATGACATCTAAAAGTAAGATTCAAAAATATAATTTTCCCTATAATTTTCCCTATAATTTTTCACACACGCCACTTATTAAAGTGGTTTTTTATTTGGTAAATTATTGTTTAGCGGTTTCACCGCTAAACAATAATTTACGGTGACTAGGTGATTAAGTGATTAAGTGACTAAGCAGCCGATTTTTAATCGGCAATAATACTTTGGCTTTTAGCCAAATTCTCTTAGTCACTCAGTCACCTAGTCACTTAATCACTTTTGTGAATATTTGCTCACTACGTTCACCTCTAAACAATAATTTGCCAAATGTAAATAAATATTACAAATAAAATAAAGACATTAAAGAAATACGAGCAATCGACCGTAGAACATGAGGTATCAATTTGATTTTTTATTGCGCGTCATCAGATTAGGTACGGAATAGGGAAAAAGAAAAGGAAACACTCTGCTTATGGGTATGTCTTCATCACAAGCAAGAATGCTAACTCTCACAGCGAGAATGCATGACATAGAGTACAAGGCTCAGCGAATTGAAGCACAAAAACTTCAACTCGCCAATGACTCTGACAAGGCATATTCTACCTATCTTGAAGCACTTGATGCAAAGAAAATTCAATACAGAGCACTTAATACAGATGCGTCATTTACTTATCACGATGCAAATTACCAAGACTTAATGCTTGGCAGACCAGGGTCGCAATATCTGTTATATACAACAGGAAGCGACAAACTTTGCCTGTCAGAAGAATTAATCAATATCTATAACAGTTCTTCATCAGCGGAAGATTTTGTTAACAACCTGAAGAACTATACAAGTTCGGGTAGTGCAGGCGATCTTGACTGGGGCGGGGTAACAATTAATCCTGGTGGTACAAATCCTGGAACTAATCCTGGCGGTGGTACTACTCCGGGAACAGACCCAGGAACTACCCCTGGCGGTGGCACTACTCCGGGAACAAACCCTGGAACTACCCCTGGCGGTGGTACTACTCCGGGAACAGACCCAGGAACTACCCCTGGCGGTGGCACTACTCCGGGAACAGACCCAGGAACTACCCCTGGTGGTGGTACTACTCCTGGAACCGACCCTGGAACTAATCCTGACGGTGGTACTACTCCTGGAACCGACCCTGAAGTACCTGAAACATACAACTATCAAATACAAAGAAAAGGAACTGTTTCGACAACAATATCAGCAGGAGAAACAGATAAAATTTTATATGTTAAAGATGATCTACTCGGGGACAGATACTACAAGGTATCAACCGGCAGTTCTTCTGTATCATTCAATATTTTAGACAATGGAAGAATTGTTATAAATGGCAGTAATGCAACAATAACAGCATATAACGGACAAAAAGATGATTTTATTGTTCAGGGGAACAGAAACACTATCGACACCGGAGATATGGATGACAAAGTAAGAATCGGTCGTGTAAATGACTCTGCATACGGATTTAATAGCAATTATTATGAAAATATTGTTAAAACAGGCGCAGGAAATGACTATGTTGAAAACTCAGGAATAAATGAGATTGATATGGGTGCAGGTTCAATAGATTATCTATGGAACGCAAACGACCAACAATTTACTCTTAATGGAGCATCTATACGCTCCATGGTTAATAATTCAGAAGCATATACTGTTGTTGCACCTAAAAATTATGAAGTAACAGATACATCTATTACCGTAACAAACAACCAACTCGACTGGGGTATGCAAAACGGATACGGTGACTGTCAATTCCTATCTCTTGTAAACTCAATAAACAATAAAGGCAGATTTAATGAATTTTTCAATATTAGCCAAAGTGCAGGCGGATGGGATGTTACATTCAAAAAAAGCAGCGTCACTAAACATGTTTCATCTGGAGATATTACAAGTGATTCATTAACAGGAGATAAAGACTTTACAGTTCTTGAAGCAGCAATGAGATTATGTGCTGAATCAGAAGGTTCAGGTTCACAAAAATATAATATGAATAATGATGGATCTGGTAACATCGGAACATCTACTAATTTCTGGGTTGTATCAAAATATGTATTTGGTGATACAAACTACAAAGCAGGCTATGATGACATATCCTTAAGCAATGAAAATAAATTTAGGTTTATTCTACAAAAATATTTGAATGGAGAAATTTCAAACCTTGTTGTAGGTTCATCTCAAAATGCAAGTGAGGCAAATACAACTCTGGGTGTTATGGAACAACACGCATACTGCGTTAAAACTGCTGAAATTGGAAAATCAGTTACAGTAGTAAACCCTCACAACAACCATGATGAAATCAAACTTGACTGGAACGATTTCTTTAAATACTACAAAATGATTGTATTATTTGGTGATACATACGACACTTATAAAAACCAATTCGGACTAACTAACTACAAAGATAACCTAACTAATCACTCGTACAATAGCAGTAACGAGTCAATATACTTTGGCGATGCAACATTGCAGGAACAATATATGAGCCTCTATAATATTATTGGGCAGGCTATTTCATCTAACAACTACGTTAAAGTCCCAGGCGATATGATTACAAGTTCCGTATTCTTAACAAACGTAGTTAACGAAGGGTTCGCTTACCTTAAGAAATTTGACAAGAATGAAGAAGAATGGAAAGACACAAGCGTTGCTACAACCACTGAATTAAAAGAAGTTTCTGACGAGATTGATCTTAAAAAAGCAGAAGCAAGATATGAATCTGATATGAGATTAATCAACAATAAAGACCGAAGATATGACACTCAACTGGCAGCCTGCGAAACAGAAAGAAATGCTATAAAACAAGAGATGGAAACGCTAAAAACAGTCGCTAAAGACAACGAAGAAAGAACCTTCAAATTGTTCTCATAAAAAAGAGTTTAAATAAACTCTTTTTTTTTTGCCTTCCTTTATTCTGATTTTTATAATACAATTATAAAAAAGATGAGGAACATAATTTGACAACGAAAATTGCAGTAACTGGGAAAAGCGGTAGCGGGAAAACAACCATTGCAAAATCATTACTGGGAATAATCAGAGAATATTTTCCGGAGCAGAGTGTACTTGTGGTTGATAACGACTTATCTGCAGAATTTGGACATAGTTACGGACTTGATATCAGAAACACAATATATGGTATCAGAAGTGGAAAACACGAATATAAAACAGGGATTCCACAGCACATGACGAAAGCCGAATACGTTGAGTGGGCAATGGAGGACATTATTGTTTCACTTGACGATAATATAGACCTTATTGTTTCTTGGTTTACGGGTTCAAAGGATTGCCGTTGTCCTATTACTCAACAAATAAACGATGCCTTGTCAAAAATCATTAACAGATATGATTTTGTTATATTTGATTGCGAATTTGATCTAAAATACTTAAACCAACTTGTTGATACTGATATTGACCTAACTCTTATTGTTGCACTGCCTTACGAAGAATCAGTATTACTTGCAAAAAGAATTGAGGAATTTTCCGCAAAATACGCTGCCGGGGGACAACTTGGAGTTATTATCAACAGGGTACGTGATGAACGAATGAAAAATGTTTCTAATATGCTTAAATGTCACGAACTTGACGTTTTAGGCTGTATTCCATTTGATGAACAATTATCAGAAAATCCTCTGGAAAGAAAATCAGAGGTTGTGATAGATTCTATAAAACAATTCTATTCAAGACTAAATCTGCCACAGGATATATAAGGGGAAAATTTTGTTATTAGACGGGAAAAAAGTTGCAAACGAATTATTAGAAAAAATAAAACTTGAGGTTGACAAACTTGAAGATAAACCTCACCTTGCTGTGATACTTGTTGGTAATGACGAAGCGAGCAAAATTTATGTTCGCAACAAAAAACGCACAGCAGAATCATTGGGAATTAAATCAACTGTTATTGAACTGCCTGAAGATACTGAAGAAAAAGTGGTTATTGATCATATTCATAAGTTAAACAACGATAATGATGTATCGGCAATTCTCGTTCAGATGCCTTTGCCAAAGCATATAAATAAAGACAATATAATAAATGCTATTGACCCTAAAAAAGACGTTGACTGTTTTACTCCTGAAAATGTAGGGAAACTTGCAACAGGTCAAAAACCATATTTTTATCCTGTGACCCCGCAGGGAATATTATTGTTGCTTGATTATTACAATGTAGAAATAGAAGGTAAAAATGTTGTTATAATCGGCCGTTCCAACATTGTAGGCAAACCGATGGCGCTAATGATGCTTAAGCGTAACGCAACAGTGACTATATGCCATTCAAAAACGCAAGATATAGAAAGCAAAATAAAAGCCGCAGATATAATTGTTTCTGCGGCAGGAAAAAAAGTTGTAAGATGTAAGATGGTTAAAAATAATGCTGTATTCGTTGACGTAGGTATATCAAGGGATACCCACGGCAAATTAACCGGTGATCTTAACTGGGAGTTAGATTTTAATAATTTTAATGAAGTTGTTTCGTATTTTGGGCGTGTTTCTCCTGTCCCGGGCGGTGTAGGCCCGATGACTATTGTCTCTCTTATGCTAAATACCTTATTGTCCAAGAATATGAGTATCTTGAGCCTCGGTACTTGTTCTTTCTTTGAGTCCATCGGCTTGAGCCTGTAACTCTTCAAGGAGTGTGTCGTACATTGCGACCATTGTAGAATATTCCATATCCAGATCGGTGTACTCATCCAATAACTCTGGATCAAATTTTGGAACTTTCTTACTTGCGTATAAAGAACACAGTTTATCTTGCTCCATTTTGTAACTTCTGTCTTTAATACGCGAAACTAAACTTTGTCCTGCTTCCCCTTTTTCGATAATAGTATTTCCCTTAAGTTTTAATTCTTTAGATGGATCATTACAAGCCTCGTCAGCAGAATCATAGGCACTATCCCATTTTTCTTGCCCTTTTTCTTGCTCTGCTAACTTTTTAGACATAGCCGTAGCAAGGTTGTTCCACCTCGTATCTTGTAATTCAACATACGAAAGCTGAGCCTTTACTGACATGTATTGTGATAACAAGCCTGCTACTGCCATCTTTCAGTCCTTTTAGTCTTATAGTACATCTTACATATATATAAAGTATATACAAAGTATCGAATTTCACGTTTT
>CAMHDG010000012.1 GCA_946183815.1 uncultured bacterium
AGTTTTCTTACTTTCTTCAATCTTAAACACACTAATAAATGACAGAACTGCAAGTATGAAGAGTATGCTGAAAATAGCGATATACGCACTGTTGTGTGCAACGAGGCTATTATCTATTCTTAAATGGCTGAAATAGTCAAGAC
This sequence comes from uncultured bacterium, assembly GCA_946183815.1. GTDB lineage: Bacteria > Cyanobacteriota > Vampirovibrionia > Gastranaerophilales > Gastranaerophilaceae > UBA2883. The sequence goes on from CAMHDG010000012.1 coordinate 144, forward strand.
AGAACCCGACCACACTGCCTAACAGTGCAACTACAAGATAAAAACCACATGTCATCACACTTATAGATGTGTTAGCAACTCTAGAACCGTTGTAGTCGTGTAATAAAGGTACTAATAGCGGTGATAAACTTGCCCCAAAGGATATTGTACAAAACCCGATTGCAATCAGTGGTGTTTTTATATCAAAACATACGCAAGTAAGTATCAGACCAAATACAAACAGAGTGTTCAGACTTGATATTCTCAAAAATATTGTTCTTCTGTTTAGTGAGGCTTTGCTTATAAATGCTATTATTGAGCCTGCAACTGCATACATTAGACCCATTATTGATAATATGGTAGCGGAAGTCATAACAGGCATTTGGCAAAAGTCCTCTAAAAACTTTTTCCCTATAACTGTTTGTATAACGTAATACAAGCCGTAGTTAAAGCAGGCAAACGCATATAAATTGAGGTTTTTCTTGTTTGTAAAGGTTGCTTTAAACAGTTCAAAGTCCATGTGGACAGTTTTATCAATTTCTACGTGTTTTACAAATCTGTCTATAAGTACAAATAAGATTGACAATACTGCTGTAAGAACACCTGCGATTAAGAATGACGTTCTCCAGCCGAGGTTATGCATGCAAACGACCAATGGTGCGTTAGCAACAATTCCTCCTAAATAGCCGATTAAAAGTATAAGTGACAACACTACCCCAAAATTCTTTTTAGGAACAAGTCGTCTTGTTTCGTTTATCATACCCAAATAGAATGAGGCAGAACCCAGCCCGATAAGTAATCGGCTTATGTATAGTAAGGGCAATGTGTTTGCAATAGGGAAGATTAAACTTCCGACAAAAAATAACAGAGAACCGACCGTTACAACTCTGAACCCACCAAACCTTGCAATAAGTACCCCGATGACAAGTTGTCCTAATGCGTAACTATACATGAATATAGAACCCAGTGCCGTTACTGCCTGTGCGGTCGTTTGCAGATCGTGAGTGAGTATATCAAACATTGCACCAGGAACTGCTACCCTTTGGATATTTGCCATAAAGTATAATATCGTGCCTAATGCAACAAGACAGATTTCTGCCCAAGGTTTTCTATTCATATTTCGCCTCCCTAACTTATTTGATTATAAATCAAAGGGATAAATATTTCAAAGGCATTTAGACAGTGTGGGAATAACATCGTATTAAAAAAATAATATAATTATTATAGTTTGAATTGATATTATGATTGTTCTACAATAATACAAAGGGATAAAAGGAGTAAATATGATTTATTCAAATGTTTTAGAACTTATCGGGAATACCCCGTTAGTCAAATATAACGACAATATTGCGTTAAAATTAGAGTTTTATAACCCGTCTAATTCCGTTAAAGACAGGGCATCTTTTGCTATGTTAGATACTGCAATAAAAGAAGGCAAAATAAATAAAGATACTGTAATAATCGAGCCAACAAGCGGTAATACAGGAATTGGACTTGCAATGTGTTGTGCGGTATTAGGTCTGAAATTAATGATAGTCATGCCTGAAAATATGTCAGAAGAAAGAAAAAAAGTTATTAGTGCCTACGGGGCAGAATTAGTTTTAACCCCGAAAGAAAAAGGTATGCAAGGTGCTGTCGATAAAGCACAGGAAATGGCTTGCGAATCTGTAAATTGCTTTATCCCTATGCAGTTTTCTAACCCTGCTAACCCAAAAATTCATGAACTTACTACTGCTAAAGAGATTCTAAAGGATACTGAAGGAAATATTGATATTGTGTGTGCAGGAATAGGCACAGGTGGTACTGCAATAGGACTTAAAAACGGGTTTAATAAATTAAAACCTGATGTTTTGGTTTATGGTATTGAACCAAAAGAAAGCCCTCTTTTGACTGAAGGTCATGCAGGTCCTCATAAAATTCAGGGTATTGGGGCAAATTTTGTGACAGAGATTTATAATTCAGGAACTCTTGACGGAATTATTGATATAAAAGGTGATGTAGCAATAGAGAACTCAAGAGAACTTGCAAAAAAACACGGAATCCTTTGCGGGATATCTTCAGGTGCTAATCTCGCAGGAGCAAAATTTTTAGCAGAACAGTTCCCTGATAAAAAGATTGTTACCATAATATGTGATTTCGGGGAAAGGTATTTGTCAACAGAGTTGTTCTGTTAAGAGGAAGTTATGCATTTTAGAACACTAAAAAAAATAAAGGATGATATTAAAGTTATATATGAAAACGATCCTGCCGCAAACAATATTTTTGAGGTAATCTTTTGTTACCCGGGGTTTCAGGCTCTTATGTTCTATCGTTTTGCTAATAAATTAAAAAAAATGGGAGTCCCTTTTTTACCACGTTATATATCGTATTTAACACGAATAATTACCGGTATAGAAATTCACCCGTCTGCAACGATAGGGGAACGACTTTTCATTGACCACGGTGAAGGTGTTGTAATCGGTGAAACTGCTATAATCGGGGATGATGTTATAATTTACCAACAAGCAACATTAGGCGGTACAGGTAAAGAACAGGGCAAACGTCACCCGACTGTTAAAAATAATGTGATTATCGGGGCAGGGGCAAAAATATTGGGAAACATTACAATAGGTAATCATGTGAGAATTGGAGCAGGTTCTGTTGTCGTGAATGATGTTCCCGATAATTGTACGGTTGTCGGTATCCCCGGAAGAATTGTAAAACAAAAATTTGAGGACGAAAACGGCACTCTTATGCATAACAGGATTCCTGACCCTATTACCTGTGAGTTAAACAGATTAAAATATGAATTGCTGGACTTAAAAAATAAAATCGAAGATAAAAACGAATAATTTTTTACAAAAATACATATCTGCTTGTGTTAGTATATATTCGTAAGGTGTATGTCCTCTTATGACGTATCGTTTTGATATCATAATTCCAACTAATCATGGGAGAAAAAAATGTCAAAGTTTGTTCCATTACATGTCCACACAGAGTATTCATTGCTTGACGGTGCAATAAGAGTTAATGATTTGGTAGATTTCGCCAAAGAAAATGATATGCCTGCGATTGCTATTACTGACCACGGCGTAATGTATAGTGCTATTGAGTTTTATGAGTATGCCCTGAAAGTTGGGGTTAAACCTCTCGTTGGCTGTGAATTTTATGTTCACGATGGTGATATCCATGAAAAAGATTCGCACCATAATCCGTTGTATCACTTGATATTAATAGCTAAAGACAGACCCGGATATATGAATCTTATAAAACTTGTTTCTACTGCGTGGTGTGAGGGGTATTATTATAAGCCACGTATAAATTGGAAATTACTCCAACAGCATCACGAAGGGCTGATTTGCTGTTCTGCCTGCTTAAGTGGCGAAGTGCTTAAGAATTTATTAAAAGGGGATAAATCTAAGGCTAAAGAAGTTGCTAAACAATATAAGAACTTGTTTGGTGAAGATTATTATATCGAACTTCAAGACCACGGTTTAGAAGAGCAAAAGAGAACTAACCCCGACCTAATTGAAATTGCAAAAGAATTAGATATAAAGATGGTCATAACCAACGACTCTCATTATTTGCATAAAGAAGATGCAGATATGCACGATACTTTACTTTGCCTTAATACTAATGCTGATAAAGATGATCCTAACAGATTTCATTTTCCGAATAATGAGTTTTATGTAAAAACAAAAGACGAAATGAGAGATGCGTTCAGGTGGATGTCCTCTGAAATGTTTGATGAATGTATTAAGAACGGAGAAGAAATTGCTGATAAGTGTAATTTAGAAATAGAATTACACAATGCTCCTCTGCCTTACTACGAAGTTCCTAAGGGGTTTACGACAGAAACTTATCTTAACCATCTGGTAATGGAAGGGTTAAAGAAAAGATATGGTGAACATCCTGACGATTCAATATATGAACGTGCAAAATATGAATTAAGTGTTATCGAAAAAATGGGATTCCCTGCATACTTTTTGATAACCTGGGATTTTATTAACTTTGCAAAAACACACGATATTCCCGTGGGTCCTGGACGTGGTTCCGCTGCAGGTTCTATTGTCGCCTATGCTCTGGGTATCACGGATATTGACCCTATTTATCACAAACTGTTGTTTGAAAGATTTTTAAATCCTGAGCGTTTTACAATGCCCGATATCGATATCGACTTCTGTATCGAAAGACGTGGCGAGGTTATTGACTACGTTGTTGAAAAATACGGCGAGGACAAAGTCTGTCAGATTATTACGTTTATGACTTATGCACCAAAGGCTGCTTTTAAAGGTGTAGGTCGTATTTTAAGAGTTCCGTTCGGAGAAAGTAACAGGCTTACAGGGCTTATTGACCCTGCTATAGAAATCGCCAAAAATGAAAACCCTAAAGCAGAATGGCTTAAGGATGCACTTAAAGCAGAAGGATCAGAGTTTAAGCAACTGTACGATGAAGACTATAAAACTTATACGGATGACGGTAAAGAAATTAGTTTCAGACGTTGGGTTGATCTGGCATGTGCTATTGAAGGGTTAAAGAATGGTACAGGTACTCACGCTGCGGGCGTTATTATTGCTCACGACCCATTAGATACAATTTTACCTGTCCAACCGTCTAAAGAAGGTATTGTTCAGACAGGGTATCCGAAACACGAGGCTACAGAAGTTCTTGACCTGTTAAAAATGGACTTTTTGGGTTTACGAAACCTTACTATGATTACCAAAACCGTTAAAATGGTTGAAAAATATCGTGGGGTGAAACTTGATATTAACCACATCCCGCTTGACGATAAGCCTACTTATGAGATGTTGGCAAAGGGTGAAACAATAGGTGTGTTCCAGTTAGAGTCGCAAGGCATGATGAACCTTGTAAAAAGGCTAAAACCTGACGTATTTGAAGATTTGGGTGCGTTGGTTGCTTTGTTCCGTCCGGGGCCATTAGGCTCAGGCATGGTTGATGACTTCGTTGCACGTAAACATGGAGAGCAGGCCGTTACGTATGATCATCCCGATTTAGAGCCTGTATTAAAAGATACCTATGGTACTATTGTTTATCAGGAACAGATTATGCAAGTGTTCCAGATACTTGCTGATTATTCTCTCGGGGAAGCAGATAAAGTCCGCCGTATGATGGGTAAAAAAGACCAAAAGGCGATGGAAGAACAACGTGGTAAGTTTATCGAGGCTTCGGCAAAACATGGCATGAGCAAGGAGGGTGCTGAGAATTTGTTTAATAAAATTCTTGCGTTTGCTTCATACTGTTTTAACAGGGCTCACTCCGCCGCCTATGCTTTTGTTGCATACCAGACCGCCTTTTTAAAATGTCATTATCCTGTTGAGTATCTTTCTGCTCTGTTATCCAGTGTCGCTGACAGAAAAGATCAAACACAGTTATATATCGAAGAAGCACAAAAGTTCGGAATAAAAGTTCTTCCGCCTGACGTTAATAAGTCCTATTTAGAGTATGCTCCTGACGGAAACGATATTCGTTTTGGGATGGCTGCTATAAAGGGCGTTGGTGAAAATGTCGTTAATGCAATTATTGAAGAACGTGAAAAGAATGGCGATTTTAAGAATATCTTTGATTTTGCAAAAAGATTAGACCCAAAATTTGTGAACAAGAAATCATTAGAAGGCTTAATTAAAGCAGGTGCGTTTTCTCAAATTGAAAAAAGTCGTAAACAATTATTAGATAATCTTGACCATATTATATCTTCTTCTGCAAGACTTGCAAAAGAAAAGGCTATGGGGCAGGTTAGCCTGTTTGCCACTGCGGGTGGTGAAGAATTTGAGTCAGTACAATTCCAGTTAGGTGGAAGCGATGAAGAATATCCTGATAAAATTATTCAGCAGTTTGAAAAAGAGTTTTTAGGGTTCTATGTCACATCACATCCATTGTTTTCTATAAGGCAAAATTTACCGTTTTTGAGAACACACTCTATTGCATCATTAAAAAGTATGCCTGATTTTAACACCTTGAAAAATGCAGGTAAAGATACAAGACCTGCAATGGCAACAATTTGTGGTCTGGTTACATCAAAAAGACAAACTCCGACTCAAAAAGATCCTTCAAAGTTCCATGTGTTTGGGGTTGTCGAAGATTTGACGGATAAGGTTGAGGTCGCTATTTTTAACAGGACTGCTGAAAAATATCAGGGACTGTTTAATCTCGAAGATAAAGTTATTTTATCAGGAAAAGTTCAACATAGAGATGAAAATTCGACAAGTTTGGTTGTCGATTCTATAAAACCGGTTGAAAATGCTAATTTGTTAACTATCTCTATAAATAAAGATGTTAAGTATGAAGATTTATGTGCGGTAAAAGACGTGCTGGCTCATTTCCACGGGTCTGATCCTGTGTTGTTCAAGTTGCCTGTATCAAATGACAAAATTTTGACAAGTTCTACTTTTTGGGTTGATGCTAATAATGATTTAGTAAACGCACTGACCAAAAATTTTGCAGATAAAATTACCGTATCTTTAAAATCGATGGATAGTCAGTCACAAGAGGATGATGCTGTTACAGAGGGTGCGTAGTGTGTCCTATATTTTCAACATAGGATATTAGTTCCTCTTTTTTTACGGTAATTACTTTTTTTAAGATTTCTGCGTTAGCAAGCAGTGAGGTGTTTTCTTTGAATTTTTTGTTCACGAAAAATGATGGTTTGGTCGGTGCGGATAAAATATCATTTTTAAGTGTTAAAATGCTTTCAAGAATATCTGAATCAACGAATTTGTATTTATCCGATAAAAATAGGTAAAGTTCTTTTAGTAGATTTATTGATTTTTCTATATTTCTGTATTTTATTTCCCTGATAAGTTTTTCAAGAAGATTAATTATTCTTTCATAGTAGTTTGCAATCTTTAACTTTTTAGAAATAAAATGGTTTGTTAAATAGTCTGTTGTATCAGTGTAACCCATCTCTATTAGTCGTTCTTTAACTTCCTCTGATATATTGAAATCGATTACAATAATTCCGCCTGTTGTTATTTTTATGTAGTCATATCTGTCGTTTTCGCCAAATTCGTCCATAATAAAATCGGTTGATGCTGAGGTCATACAACTGTAAATTGAATTAAGAAAGTCGAAGGTGTTCCCGTCTTTCCGCACATTTTCGCCTTCCAGTCTAAATTCAATAATTCTTGAATCAGGGGTATTTATGTTATTTGATAGTTTCCAAAGAGGGATTCCTTTTAATAAATCCCCGTCAACAAGTCTTTTGTTTTCTATCTCTATCGGGGTCATAAGTCCCGGCATACTGCAGGATATTCTTACTGCTGTTGCAATTTCAAAATCAGGAGTTTCAAATGTTGAAAACTCTAACGGGGTAAAGGTGTTTAGGTCAGTTGTTAAGACCACTAAATTTTTGGATATATCTTTAAATGTTACAGGTTTATTTTTGCCCTTTTTGTATTCTTCTCCGTAAAACTTTTTCTCTATCGCCTCTCTTATCCATTCTGTAAAGATATTCCCTTTACTTAAAGCAAAGTCTTTGTTTATGCTAAAATGAATATCTTTGAATAATTCAAAGTTAACATCTTTTAAAATGTCTTTGATTTCGTCAGCACTGCATCCGACAGCCAATAGAGAAGCAACTATTGACCCGACAGATGAGCCGGCAAAGGTTTTTACGCAGATATTGAGTTCTTTAAGTGCTTTAATCGCTCCAACATAGGCATAGCCCCTTACTGCTCCCCCGCCAAATATACATGTGTAATTACCTTTTATTTGCATGATTTGATTATAACACAGTCATAGCCATTGACGTAATAGGTGATTGTATTAGTTCTTATGATCGTTCAAATTATAAAATAAACTATTTGTATGATTTATGTTAAAAATTGTTCAAGTATCAAAATTTTTATGCGTATAATCTAAAGTATATTTATCACAGTTGGAGCATGTAATGTCCGAACAAGCAATTTTACCCCGTAATGTAGTGGCTGATGAGCGAATGAGTGCGCTTGATTTAGCACGAATTTCTCATCAGAGATATATAGTTAAGCAACAAAACGAAGATTTAGAAAACGCTATCGGTTATTATGTAGAGGCAATAAGAAATGACTCTACGGTTGCAGAGCCGTATTATCGTTTGGCGAGTTTAATGTATGAAAAAGGTCAGATTTCTTTAGAGTCTGCTATTGAGCAGTGTAAGACTGCTGTTACATTAGAACCTGAAAATATAAATGCACATATTTATGCAGGCTATTTTCTTTCGATGTCAGAGGATTACAAGTCTGCACAGGCAGAGTTCGATTATGCAATAAAATCGGGCGTGTTGACATCAGCAAGGCCAAGACTGTTTTTGTCAAAATTAATTCAGAGAGAAATGAATGTTGAAGGTGTTACTCTCGGCAGAGTGGCAAAATATATTTATTATCTTTTGTCAGGCGGAATGTTGTTAATGTGCGATAAGGCTGCGGTCAGAATGATGATAGAAAGTGTATCTGACAGTATTTCTGTGTTTTCTTATAAGGCTTTTGGTGAAACTTGTGAAAAAGCAAAGATGTATTCTGCTGCATACAAAGCCTATGCTGATGGTATGGCAAAGACTGAACACGGCGATATTTTTTATAAGAAAATGGGCGATTTGTCTATGTCCAGACAAGATTTGCTTTCAGGATTAGATTGTTACAGAAAGGCTTTGAGCGTCACTCCTGATAACAGAGAGGTCTTATTAAAACTTGCAACTCTAATTCAAACCTCTTTTCCGGAGAGAATTGACGAAGCGATTGACTATTATAACAGGTTGTTAGAGTTTAATATTGATAACGATAAAATTTATTATGAGTTAGGTCATTTATATTTAAGAAAAGACGACAGATTAAATGCAGTATCTGCGTTTAAACTTGCACTTGAACATAATGAAAACAACCCTTATTATAATAATTCTTTGGCATACGCTTATGTAAGATTAGAGTTGTATGACGATGCAATAGATTATTATCAGAAGGCTATAAAACTAAACCCTGACGCAAAATGGACATCAATAGTTTGCCATGCTCTCGGGGCGGTTTATGGAGAAGTTAAAGGAAACTTTGAGGCAGCAGAGGCTACTTATCAGGCAGGGTTAGTACTTGATTCGTCTAATTATGAATTGTTATTGTCGTTGGGTGATTTACTAATGGTTAAAGGTGATTTAGATAAGGCAATAAGAACTTATTGTGACGGTATTACTTTAGAGCCTGATAATTTTTTGGCTTATGCTAAAGCAGGTTTGGCTTTATGGGAAAAAGATTATATTGAAGAGTCAATAGTATCTTTCCATAAGTCTATTGAATTGAACCCTAATTTCGAAATATCACAAAACAATTTAGGTGTTGTATATCTTGATGGTATGGGAACACCGGAACAGTCCGTTGAATATTTTATAAACGCAATCAGGTTAAATCCTAACTATACGCTTGCGTATTTCAATGCAGGCAGGGCGTTGCAGGCGATGGGTGAAAATACCCGAGCCGCCGAATATTTCCAAATGGCTCTTGATTTGAACAAAATTACCAACGAGTTAAGTGAAGAGGATATTCAATCTCGACTGTACGATTTATTTAATTAGCAACGATATGTTTTGAGGCTGACAGATGTCAGTCTTTTTTTTTGTGTTACGCACCCATAAAGTTCCTTAAGATAAATGAAATGTGTTATAATGAGGTTATGCGAATATTAGGAATAGATCCGGGAATGGCTATTGTTGGCTATGCACTGGTTAATTATGAAAATAATGTATATACACTTGAGGGTTCAGGCTCTATTCAGACAGACAAAAATAAATCTACATCTGCAAGGTTGTTAGAGGTATATAACGATATGTGTACTATTGTTGAAAAATTTAAGCCTGACTATGCCTCAATAGAGAAACTTTATTTCTTTAAAAATCAAAAAACTATTATTCCTGTTGCAGAGTCAAGAGGGGTTATTTTAACTGTTTTAGAGAAATATGGTATTCCTATATATGAATACACTCCGATAGAGGTTAAACAGGTTTTGACGGGTTATGGCAGGGCATCTAAAAAGGAGGTAGAGCAAATGGTAAAATATACTCTTAACTCTGAAAATTTACCAAAACTGGATGATACTGTTGATGCTGTTGCGATTGCAATTTGCCATGCCAGAAACGTGTTCTAGTCTTCTGCTTCTGCAACCTCGTCTTCTTCGCTTGCTAATTCAAGCATACGATAAACCATATATGCACCGAGAGCAACTGCTTTTGGGTCAAGTTCAGTATTCTTTGCCGCTTCAAGAATTGATGTATTAACTTCAGGATTTTCTTCTTTTATGTAGTGAATCATGTTTTTTCTCCACATTCTCACATCCTGAAACGCTTCAGCAAATACTAATGATGATTGTTCTTCTGTTATCAGTGGTAACATATTTTGCTCTCCTGTCATAAATATTATATACAAAATTTCCTGTTTTGTATATATGTTAAGTTTATTGTATTATTAATGGTGAATAGAGATTGTGAGTTGGTAGCATGGACTTAAAAACAAAAATAACAAAATTGCACTACGATAAATCAGCAAAGGGTTTATTTGTTGATATGTTAGAGTTTTTTTCTATTTTTTACGGGGTGGTATCTTCGTTAAGGAATAAACTTTATGACAGAGGAATATTAAAGTCTGTGAAGGTAGATGCAAAAGTTATTTCGGTAGGTAATATTACGACAGGCGGGGTTGGGAAAACTCCTTTGGTTGCAAAACTTGCGCAGTATTACATAAATCAGGATGAAAAAGTAGCCGTTATTACAAGGGGTTATGGAGGAAAACTTTCAAATAAAAAGGTTAATCTTATATCTGACGGGGTAAATGTTTATTTTGAGGCAGAGGATGCAGGTGATGAGGCATACTGGCATGCTATAAATAATCCTATGTGTTGTGTGCTTACCTGTAAAGACAGGGTTAAGGCTGCAAAGTATGCTGTTAAAACATTGGGTTGCTCTGTTATTATTTTAGATGACGGTTTTCAACACAGAAAAATCGCAAGAGATATTGATATTGTTCTTGTCGATTCAGAACTTGGATTCGGAAATGAGAAATTACTTCCGGCAGGTCCTTTGAGAGAGGGAAAAGAGGCTTTTGCGAGAATTAATAAGTTGGTTGTTGTAAATAAAAGCGGAAACGAAGAGCGTGCAGGTAAGTATGCAAAAATTTTGGGTAAAAAGTTAAATTGTCCTGCTTTTGTTTGTAATACGCAACCGGATTATATTTATAATATTGTATCCGGTGAGCAGTTAGCCTCAGGGGAGGCTGTTACAGCCATGTGTGCAATAGGACAGCCGGAACAGTTCTTTAGATTTTTAGAAGGTCGTTGTGAGGTTATTAAAAAGGTTGTTTATGACGATCATCATTTATATAAAAAATCAGAAATAGATGATATAAAGGGCATGATTGTTACTACCGAAAAAGATGCCGTAAAACTTGAGCAGTTTAACCGTAAAGATATTTATGCTATGAAATTAAAGATAGATTTAGATGTTAAGTCTTTAATCGGGGAGTAGAATGAAGAATATTGATAAAATAGTAACAGCCTTAAAATCAGCCGACCAGCCTCAAAGTGATTTTGTAAAAATGATGGAGGAATTTAAAGACCCGTATCTTGTTTTGATTTCTTGTATTTTGAGTTTGAGAACGAATGACAGAACCACTTATCCTGCTACGTTGAGAATGTTAAAGTTAGCAAAAACACCTGCGGAAATGAAGAAAGTTGATGTAAAAAATTTGGAAAAGGCGATTTATCCCGTTGGTTTTTACGGTAATAAGGCAAAACAGATAATAGAGTTATCTCGTATTATTGCAGATGAAATGAATGGTGTTGTTCCTGATACAATAGAAGATTTGTGTAAATTTAACGGGGTCGGCAGAAAGACTGCTAATTTAGTTTTAGCAAAAGGGTTTGGTATCCCCGCAATATGTGTTGATGTTCATGTTCACCGAATATTCAACCGTTTGGGTTTGATTAAAACTAAATCTCCGGAGGAAACAGAGTTTGCTTTGCGTGAAAAATTGCCAAAAAAGTATTGGCTTGATATAAACACAATCCTTGTAACACATGGTCAAAATGTGTGTAAACCGATTAATCCAAAATGTGAAGAATGTCCAATATCTGATTATTGTGAAAAGTTAATCAACAAGAGTAAATCTTAATGTCCCCTTCTCGTCAACAACTTCGTTCCACATTCGTTTTGGTCTGACCCAAAGCCCTGAATTGTTGTAGAGAGGTTCATATATAACCATATCCTCCATTGTTTCAGAGTGAGTTGCAAAGCCTGCAACTTTATACATATTCCCTTTAAAATGCCTGTATTTTTTACCAATTATAATTTCTTGTTCTGTCATTCATTCTCTCTTTTTACTATACAATTACCCCCATTTATTATATAATAGATATAGGTTTAGAGATAGAAGGAAGAGATTATGTATAGTATTATTTTGGCAGGTGGTTCAGGTAGCAGATTATGGCCTTTATCAAGAGAATTGTACCCAAAACAGTTGTTAAATATTCAAAATAAAGAAAGTCTTTTGCAGGAAACTTATAAGCGTATTTTGAAAATTATGCCTTCTAATAATATTTTGAGTGTAACTAATGCCAAGCACTTTACTAATGTGAAATATCAGTTATCCTCTTTGTCAAACAGTCCTTTAGTGATTTCTGAACCTGAAGCAAAGAATACTGCCCCTGCAATAGCGGTTTCCGTAAAATATTTGCTTGATAAGAATAAAAAAGCAGAGGATGAGATTGTATTAGTTGTTCCGTCAGATCATAAGATTACTGATGTTGAAAAGTTTAAAGCCTCTGTTTTAGAAGGTGAAAAGTTGGCAAAGCAAGGGTATCTTGTTACATTTGGCGTAAAACCGACTTATCCTGAAACGGGCTATGGATATATTAAAATTTCAAAAGAATTGGATAACGGTTTTATTGTTGATAAGTTTGATGAAAAGCCAAACTCGTCAACTGCGGTTAAATATCTGAACAGTAATACAATGTATTGGAATAGCGGTATTTTTATGTTCAGATTGGGTGTCTTTATGAACGAATTAAAAAAATATGCACCTGATATTTATACTATTGTTGAAAAATTTGATTTTTCAAAG
>CAMHDG010000013.1 GCA_946183815.1 uncultured bacterium
ACGTTTAATATTATATACTTTGCATTATCATTACAAATAAATGTAAATATTCTTGTTATAACTTTAGTACTGGCATTATTATCATCTGCTTTTGTTGCCGGTTTTTGTCAAATAATAAAAGATACCGTTAACGCAAATGAAGAAGATAAAGATGTTCACAGGCTGGATATCAAACATGCTTTTGTGAGTTTTTATTCCGGAGTAGGAAAGAATTATCTTTCTTATCTTTGCGGGTTTATATTGTTTTTCTCAATAATAATACTTTCAATGATGGCATCGCTTTTGTTGGCGACAAAATATATATGCCCATTGTCGTCTATCGGGCTTGATTTGGATTCGTTACAGTTGGTTTTGTCGAACCAAAACGCAATGTTGGAATTTGCCTCTCAAATGACAAAATCTCAGGTTATTAAAATGTTGGAATTATTCTATATTACTAACGTAATAACTCCTGGGATAATTGGGTTTTTGCTTATGCTTTGGATACCTGAATTTGTATATACGGGTAAGAATGTTGTAGTTGCATTGTTTACATCAATAAAAAAATTATTTTTAGATTTTTGGAATGTCGTTTGTATATATTTAATTATAGCATTCGGGCATATGTTGATTGCACTTGTTTTCGGTTTGTTCCCTCAAATGAGTTTAATCTCATATATTGGTAGTTTGGTATTTATATATTGGTTAATTTATAATATATTTGTTTTGTTTATATATTACCGTAAAAAGTGGTGTGTAGAGCAAACGGTTATACCTGCTGAAAAGGCAGCAGAGGAACAGGAATAATAAGTGGCTAAAAAACGAGTATTAGCGATAGCAGGTCCTACTGCGAGCGGTAAAACAAAACTTGCGATAGAAAAGGCGAAAGAACTGGATGGAGAAATAATTTCCGCTGATTCTAGGCTTGTATATAAAGGATTTGATATCGCTACTGCCAAGCCAACTATTGAAGAAAGAGAGGGAATCCCTCATTATCTTATAGATGTTGTTGAGCCTGAATATGACTATTCTGTTGCAGATTTTAAAAAAGAGGCAGAACAAAAGATAGATGATATCATCTCACGAGGAAAACTCCCTATTGTTGCGGGTGGAACGGGACTATATTTCAGGATACTTTTAGAAAATTATGCTTTACCTAAAATTGACTGTAAACCTGAATTAAGGCAAGAATTAGAACAAATATCCAACGAAGATTTATATAAAGAATTATGCGAAAAAGACCCTGTTTATGCAAAGAAGGTTCACCCGAATAACAAAGTAAGATTAGTAAGAGTTTTAGAGGTTATACGGACTCTTGATAAGCCGTTTAGTGAGGCTTGCGGACTAAAAGAGCCTGAATATGATGTGGAATGGATGTTTCCAAAAATTGAATCAAGAGAGATATTGTACGACAGGATAAACAAACGTGTTGATATAATGATTGAAAATGGTATTGTTGATGAAACAAAATATCTTTTGAACAAACACGGAAGGATAAAAAATTTAGTGGGTACTATCGGGTATCAGGAAATGATAGCATATTTAGACGGTAAGTGTTCACTGGAAGATGCGGCAGAAACTTTAAAAATGAATACCAGAAGATATGCAAAACGTCAGTTGACTTGGTTTAGACGAACTGAGGCTCTGGGGGTAAATATTTAATGTCTGTAAACGATTACCAATTAATATGTGTCAGGCAATGTTTATCAAAAGTAGAAAGTTTTTTTCGTGCGGTCAGCCTTCGTGTCATGCTGAACTTGTTTCAGCATCTCAATAAGTATCTTACAAGACCCTTAAACAAGTTCAGGGTGACAAATTAGTAAATAGGTCAACAGGTAACAGTAGGGTAAAATTTATTACACCGTCTATTCACTATTCACCATTCACTATAAATTATTATTTGTAAAATTTTATGATAAATTTTATCTTAATTTTTGCTTAATTTGTTTTTAAAAAGGTTTGTGTAAGTTGAGTTTTACGGTATAATAAAAATAAAAAAGATGTAAAAATTTTACATCTTTTTTATTATAAATTTGTTATGATTTTTTCGTTACCGTTTTGTTATATTTCAACATATTCTTCTAATTTTTTACGTCTGTTAGGGTGACGCAATTTTCTCAAAGCCTTTGCCTCAATTTGTCTTATACGTTCACGAGTAACCCCGAAGAGTTGACCAACTTCTTCTAATGTTCTTTGACGCCCGTCATCCATACCAAAACGTAGTCTTAAAACATCTCTTTCACGTGGCGAAAGTGTGCAGAGAACCTCTGCTAAATCTTCTTTTAATAGTTCGGAAGCAACAGTTTTAATAGGTGCATCTGCTGCAGAATCTTCAATAAAATCACCCAACCTTGAATCTTCTTCTTTTCCGATAGGTGTTTCTAAAGAAAGCGGTTCTTGTGCAATTTTCACTATCTCACGCAATTTTGAGATAGAAATTCCCATTTCTGCTGCAAGTTCTTCCTCGGTTGGTTTTCTTGAGCGTTCCTGAGAAAGTCGTCTTGTAACTTTTTTGAGTTTGTTTATTGTTTCAACCATGTGAACAGGGATACGGATAGTTCTAGCCTGATCAGCGATTGCTCTTGTGATAGCCTGTCTTATCCACCATGTTGCATAAGTTGAGAACTTGAAGCCTCTTTCGTGGTCAAATTTTTCTGCTGCTCTGATTAGACCTAAATTACCCTCTTGGATAAGGTCAAGGAACAACATGCCACGACCAACATATTTTTTAGCAATACTTACAACAAGCCTTAAGTTTGCCTGTACTAATTTTCTTTTTGCCTTATCGCCTGCAGTTCCGCCGGCCATAATTTGTCTTGCAAGTTTTATTTCATCATCAGTTGATAAAAGTTTGATACGACCGATTTCTCTTAAATATAACCTGACAGGGTCTTCTACTGCTACCCCTTTTGGCATATCCATTGACGGTGCGGAAAGCGAATTATCTACACTCATATAATCGCTGCTTTTCATGCCTGACGCACCAACTATGTCTTCGATACTGTCTGATGCAAGACTTTCTGTGATGTAGTCTGTCTTATCATCTTCAAAATCTATCATATCCAGTGAATCATCTTCACTGCTTACTATTGATGAATTTGGATTATTTTTATTCATTTTAGTTAATATCTCCATTTGATTTTATTTTATTTAGTAATTCCTTTTGCAGTTTTAACGCTTCAAGGTCATTATCATTTACAGCATTATATTGTTTTCTTAATTCGTTAGTTTCCTGCTCGTTGGTTAACCTTATAATCTTTAATTTCATATCTTCGATTGCTTGGGTCAAATCTTCAATAGACAAACCTTTAAAAGAATCTGCTATATACACTAACTCGGTTAACAACTGCGTAATGTCACTATCTTCCACAAATTCTGTAAATAGCCTTTCCCGAAGACCTCTGACATTATTCACTGTATTTATTATTTTGTCAATTCTATTTTTTACATTAATTAACAAATCATCTGTAAAGATGCTTGTTGGTATCATTTCACTTAGTTGAGGTAAAGTAATTTGATTTCCGACTACTAAATAAACGCTCAATAAATTTTTTTGCGCTCTATCCATAATTTGTGAAGATTTTGTTACATTTGACTTAATAATTGGGGTGGTGGTTGGAGCAAAAATGTTGTCCGCAGTAAATTGTGACTGCTTACGCACCTCAAGTGCAAGGCTGTTCTCCGAAATATCAAGTGCGGTCGCAACCATCTTGACGTATTCACCTTGAACAATTTTATTATGGATTTCGCACAGAATAGGGATAATTTCTTGGGAAACATCTGCCTTCTCCTGCGGAGTTTTCGCCAGTTGACCTTTTTTGAGTACGTTATTTATCTCAAAATCTATCAATAATGGAGCATTTTTTATGTATTTTTTGAACGATTCTGCCCCGTAGGCTCTAACGTACTCGTCAGGGTCTTTTCCCTCGGGTGCTGATACTACACGTATTTCGCAGGCATAATTTTCTTCACCTGAGGAAACATGGCTTTCGTCAAACTGTTTTATGTTACCTAAAGATGCAAAGACCTCTCTGATGGTTTGTCCGCCTTTTGTTGTTGCGTTGACACCTGCGCTGTCTGTATCAAACGAAAGATATATCCTGCGTGATTTTGTATAGCGGGAAAGCAGTCTTACATGTTGTTGAGTAAAGGCCGTTCCGCAAGATGCGACACAGTTTTTTATCCCATGAGCCTGTGAGGATATTACATCAAAATAACCCTCCATTATAATAACGGCGTCTTCTTCTTTTATGGTATCTTTTGCGGTGTATAGTCCGAATAATATTTTACTTTTGTTATAAATTAAAGAATCTGACGAGTTGAGGTATTTAGGGTTTTGCCCCTCGTCAACCGCCCTTGCGCCGAAAGCAACGTATTCCCCGTCTTCGTTTTGGATAGGGATGATTATACGGTTACGGAAACGGTCTATCCAACTGCCCTTAGAGGTTTTCAGAATAAGTCCCGCTTTTTCTAATACCTCATCAGAGAATTTTCCGCAAAGTGCATCATAGAGTTTTGTGTACGAATTAGGAGCCCAACCAAGAGTAAACAGTTCTATGATATCGTCACCAATGCTCCGTTGTTTTAAGTATGAGGTGGCTTTCGTACTGTCAGAATCAAGTGTCAGTTGTTTTTTATAGAACTTGGCAGCCTCTTTGCAAGCCTCTTTCATTTGTGTTTTTAATTCTTTGTTTTGGGGTTTTCCAAAGGTTTTAGGCATCTCTATGCCAAACTTTTCAGCAAGTTCGGCTATAAGTTCCTTAAAATCTTGGTTACGGGTCTTTAAAAGAAATGTTAGGGCATCTCCGCCTTCACCGCAGGCGAAACATTTGTATATCCCCTTTGACGGACTGACACAGAATGACGGTTTTTTGTCATCATGAAACGGACATAACCCCCAATAGTTAGCACCCTGCTTTTTTAAAGCAACTGTTTGAGATATTACATCTACTATATCTAACCTATCCTTAATTTGCGATACAACGTCTTCGTAACTCAATGCCATACTAATATATTACCACTAACATGCTTTTGGAAAACAAATCTCGGTTATTTAGAGGACAATGTTTTTTAATAGAACATTGATGGAATTTCTTTACAGTCTTAAGAGTCTGTGAAATAACCTCTGAATTTAGCAAACCTTTTTCCTGAATAAACAATAGGAAACTCATTAGCGACACGCCTGTAAACATCATCAACCTTTTTGAGTTCCGAAGAGTGTGATGAAAAAGTCACCGTTTTATTATGATAAATATTTGGTTGATTAGTATGTTGAGAAACTATCTGAATATTAAATAAGAACGATTATAAAATTTTTTTTGCTAAAAAAGGGCGGGTAGGTTATGAGCCTACCCGCCCTTTTATATATTCTTTTTGGATACATTTGCACTACTTATCTGCAAACATACCTGCTAAAGATGATCCTAGTGCAACAGCACCTTTGTAAGCAGCCTTGAGGGTTTCTTCTCTGCCGGTTGCATTTGTAGTTGTGTTTTCTGTAACACCTTCAGTAAATTCCTCCGACTTGATAAAATTCATTGACGGCATATTGAATTTTGTCACGTGTTGCAAAAGTTCTGAATATTCACCACGTTTAATCATACCACCCATAGTCGCAATATCATCAAACGCACCCATTTTCTTCGCACCGATTACGGCTATTGCTTCTTCTGTCAGACCGGAACCCATATTCTGCCATGCCAGAGCCGCATCCTTATCAGTCTTGGCATTGGCGATATCAATACCTGCTGATATTATATCTTTTGCACCCATACCAACTGCAAAAATAGCCAGAGCAGTCCCTAAAACAGGAAAAGCGACCGCTCCAACAGTCACCGCAGCAGCGATAGCAACTGTTTTCAATGTTTTATTTATACTAAATTTTCCGTCTTCATCGCAGACCATACTTTTAAAGAAATTGCACGCACCATTAAACAGATTTTTACATGCTTCACCAAACCCGATAGAACCGTCATCTTTGCCATCTGTTACAATATACGGTTTTTCGTCTTTTGGTGCTTGCTCAACTTTTTTATCTTTATTTAGTTCTAACAAATCTGATATCTTAAAATCTTCATGCGGAAGGATAGAAATCCTTGCTATATCATAATTTGTCGGGGTATCTCCTTGTCCGTCTTTCATTGCGTAAGGCGGTGGAGGAATAGGACTCCCCACTATTGATTGAGTGGCCATAATAGTCATAGTTTTCTCCTATATTTTTTTAATATTAAATTGTCGAATATAGCATTAATCAATAAGAAATATGCTCAAAATCTACCATATTACTATGGCAAAATATTGGTTGATTTTTTAGGGCGCTAAAAATAATGCATACAACAAACAGAATAATTTGTGGTACGACAAATTACTAATAACTTAATATCCCGTATTTATATAAAGTATTTTTCTTTTTTAAAATTGCCATGAATTTAAGCAAAAAATATATTTACCCCCGTTATATGAATATGAAGATAAACACGACTTATTCAACAACCTATACGGGGAATAAATTACAGTCAGTAAAAAGCAGTATAAAAGCGGTAACAACTCCACACTCAGAAGTGATGGACTATTTAGAATCGATTTCCAATATTAATATTGCTTTTGTAGAAAAACTTAAGACGTATGATATTCCGATAAAAACTATTTCAGAATACAGAAAAGTTTTAAAACGAGTAGAGAGTGCAAAATCAAACAACGGCGAAGATATGTGGCTTACAAAAAGAGATAAACGCTATTATCAAAACGCTGACGAAAAGGAGATTGGACTTATAACTTATTGCGGGATAGATGATAATTCAGGGATAATTAATAGGTATTTAAGTGGAAGATTAACCCCTGATTATGTAGAAAAATATTATGATTATCTTCCGAGGGAAGAATCTTCATACGCTGATGCAGTAAGAGTGTTAGATTATTCATTAGACAATTTAGATAAAGAATTTGGTAAATATCATGGTTGCGTTTACAGACAAGGGTTTATGAAAGAAAAAATGGACTCATACGTTTCAACATCACAATTACCACACAAAGCGGCACGACTGCATAACAGTTGGGCAAATTTTAACCCTGAAACTCAATACTCTGTCATAAGAACAAATAATGGACACAAAATCAACGATTTTCAAAGAAAAATGAGAGCAATTTATGCCAATTTAGAGGAAGAAATTCTTATTCCGCACGGAAAAATTTATCGTAAAATAACTCCGAAAGATATGGACAAGGAATTAATAAAAGCAAGAGAAGATTTTGCATCGAAACTTTTTGCCGGTGCAAGTGAGATAATATCCGGTGAGGTTAAAGAATATAACGGGTTTACGAAAGAAAAGTTATTAAGCCATGTAAAAGTTTATGACGAGATATAAAGAGAAACAGGGGTAGAAAATCTGCCCCTGTTGTTTTGATTTGTGAATTATTGAATATTGATTTTTATTCCATAATCAAATTTGTGATTTGTTCTTCCCCATCAATAACTTTAGTATTATAGTTATTTGATTGAAGAACTTCGCCTGATGGTTTAAAATGAGTAACGGTTGCTGTTCCGTCACCGTTATATTTATGTTCAGCGAATTTTGCAACAGAACCGTCAGTTGCCCAACCATTTGAGTATATAGTTTCAGTGTCTTTCGCACCATTTTTCTTAAAAGTATTATCAACATAACCTGTTAACTTCCCTTGCGGATCTCTGCTGATTTCTCTGTATCTTTGACCTTTTGCGTTAAATAATGCACTAATATTGCCAAAGCCATCATATTGAACCTGAGTATTATTCGCTTTTATAACTCGTAAATTAGCCATTTCAGGCTTTGGACTACGTTGAAGAGCAGGTTGACCTAATGATTTTTTTACCATTGCTTTTCCGTAATTACCTGTCGCTTTTGCAACTTGTTCTGTTACAGGTTTTGAAACTTTTGGTGCAACTTTTTGTGCGTTTATTGCTACCGGTGATAATGCAATAGTTAATGCAGTAATACCTGTTTTTAAATTCATTTTTTGTTCTCCTATGTTGGTTGATATAATAATGTGTACTAATTTAATACTCATAAATATTTTTTTTGACTGCTAAAATTAGTCCGCTTTTACAATATTTAACAAATATAATTATTCGCTCTGTGGGTATTGTTATTCATTCATGCTTATTGTAGATTAGTAAATAGTAAATAATGAATAGTGAACAGATTATTACTTATCATTCCTTTTTATTGTTTGCTATATGATTAAAGAAAGGGAGAGAGAATGACAGTTGTTATTGATAAATTAAATGAGATAAACGGTGTTATAAAAGAATTATTTGAATTTGTAAGAGAAGATGACTCTACAAAAGATGATTTTAACGAATACTTATCAACAATGGGTGCACTTAACGCAAGCCCTGCCCAAATGTAGGTGAGCCTGCAAAATCTGTTGTAGAAATCTTTGCAGAAAGCAAAAACCTTTCTAACCCTGATATTGCAAAAAGCCTGTTAACAGCCCAATACACCGTTTTCAGAATTGAAAAAATACTTAAAAACGGTTTTGAATTATTCAATTTGACTAACGAAAAACAATACACAGTTCTTTCTTTGACAAAAATGACGAGTTTCAGAGGGGTAACAGCAGGGGAATTTATTGTTGCCCGTATCTTTAATTACAGAGGCGAATATTTCCTTATCGGCATTGATAATATGTTACCTGCAAGCAAAATAAAAGACGCTATTCGATATTCTATTATGAAGATTGTTCAGTCACCTTGGCTTGTTTATCAGGATAACCCTGAAAAAGAAAAGGCTATCAAAGATGATATTAAGGAAATGAATAAAAGATTTAAAACTATATTTTGTTCTGATGAATTTATCACAACAAACAAATACGCTGACAGCGTGATAGAACTGCTAAATGAGGATGCAAAAATAGAAGATTTTGATATGGAATCAGCAAAAAAACCTCTTGAAACTTATAAATATTTTAAGGTTAAAGAGTTGAACAACAGTTATGATAACTTTATAGAAAACTCAATGGGCGGTTTTTCTTCTCACGCAGAAACTTATGATGTTGCAATTATTATGGACGAAGAATTAGGACTTTATTCAATTCCGTTCTACAAAACTTTTTGTCAAATTTTTGAGGGAGTTGATATTGAAAATGCAAAAGAATGTGTTGAATATTTCTTAAACAACGACTCTATTTCTGATAAAATTGTCAGACGAGTTGCAAATAATTATCCAAATTTTGTTGAAAAAATAAACGAATTACTGGAAACGGATTACACACTTGATAGTCTGATTTCAAGATACAAATCAGAATTTTTGAAACGAACCATATATTCTTCGACCTCTGTTTTGTACCACTCAACTGCCTTTTCAACCTCTATTGAAATGATAGAAAAGACCGGGACAAATAATAATGCATCAGATAACAATGTTGAAGATAGTGCTTCAATGCCGGTTAAAAAAGTTGGCAGAAATGAGCCTTGTCCTTGCGGTAGCGGTAAAAAATACAAACATTGCTGCGGGAAATAACATAAGATAAGGAAATTATATACCTAACAGAAAAGCAGAGATTAAATCTCTGCTTTTTTATATTTAACTATGAGATATTTTCTTACCACCGGTATTTACACTTATTTACTCCTTTACCGCTTTACCACTTTACCCCTTTACCTCTATCTGTCACGGAGTTTAGCGAGTAGTCTTAAGATTTCGATATATAACCAAACAAGAGTAACCATTAGCCCGAAAGCACCATACCATTCATAATCTTTTGGCAACATAGCCTGTGAACCTTTTTCTATAAAATCAAAATCAAGTATAAGATTTAAAGCAGCAATAGCAACAACTAAAATGCTAAAACCTACCCCGATAGTACCTGCTCCAAATATTGCAGGAATACTGTAATGAAAGAAAGAACCTATCCACTGAATAAGATATAACACTGCAACGGATAAAGTAGCGGTAAAGATTATACTTCTGAATTTGTCAGTACATTTTATTGCACCAACTCTATATAGCCCTAACATAGTGAACATAGTTGCAAACGTACCGATAACAGCCTGAATAACTATCCCCGGATATTGTGCGTTAAATACGGCAGAAACTCCTCCGAGGAATAACCCTTCACAAACAGCGTAAAGAGGGGTTAAGAACTTGTTTCTCGTGAATGATATAATAAGTGCCATTATAAACCCTACAATAGCACCAACACCCATAAGCATGCCTGCCTTATCGGTAAACCCTGCCGTAAATTGATTCCACGTATATGCAGCAGGTAATAACGCACATAAAAATAATAAAAAAGTTTTGTCTAATGTTCCGTTTACAGTCATAATCTGACCTGAAACAACACCTTCAGCCTCTGTAAAACGGTCGTTAAGTATTGGGTTTGCCATTAAAAAATCTCCTTATTCTAAACCTACAACCATATTATACAATATTTTTATTTTTTTTAAACGGGGTTAATTATTTTTTAATAATTTATAAAATCATTACTCTTTTATATTACGTGACTATTTTGGCAAATGCTAATTAGGCGAAACATCACACCCCACAATACTCATCAAGTAGAAAGTTAAAAGTGGAATTTAGGACAACAATAAGAATAACATGTTTATAAAGTCAAACAATAAGTAAGCAGGCAGGATCATACATCAAATATTATCAAACAAATCGATAACACTTATTCTTAAAAAATCAGCAATCCGCTTTATTTTTGACATTGTAAGTCCGGTGGCTTTGCCTATTTCTATCTTTTTCAAATATTCTTCTTTTATCCCTGTTACTTTTGAAAACTCTTTTATTGTAAAACCACGCTCTTGTCTAAATGCTGCAATATTCGCGCCAAATCTCTTTAATTGGTCTTGAACCTTTTTAGTTAATCTCATATTTTATAAAACCTTACCTATAATAATGTGCAATATGCATATTATACTAGGTTGAGCATGCTGTGTCAATAGTCTATTATAATATGCATAATGAGTAACAGAATGGATAGTATAAACAATAAAATATGTAAAAAGATAAGGCTCGAAAGATTAAAAAGAAATATCTCTCAAGAACAGTTGGCTGAAATTGCTGATTTAAACAGAAACACTATTGGAAATATTGAAAGAGAAATAGCCTCCCCAACCATAGACACCATAGAAAAAATAGCAAAAGCCTTTGACATGACCTTTTTAGAACTTGTTGATGTGACAAAGTTTGAGTTATAAATACTGCAATTATGGGTGAAGAACCGCAATAACCGAATTATCCGTAAAGTATTTTTTAGCACATTCCATCACTTGTTGAGGGGTTACAGACTCTATCTTTTTATGCATCTCATCATAATAACCAAACGGCAAATCGTTTATTCCGTAATATGCTAAAGAGGATGATTGTTGGAAATTTGTTTCTACAATAAACTGATGTTTTCCGTCAATATTATTTTTTGCGTTTTGCAATTCTTCTTCGGAAACCAGTTCTGATTTTATTTTATCAACCTCTTCTTTAAACCCTTTAAGGCAGGTATCAATATTAGACGGCTCAGTTGCGATATAGATACTGAACACAGAAGATAATTCCCTGACCTCACAAGAGGTTCTGACTGTATAAGCAAGTCCTCTCTTTTCTCTCAACTCTCTGAAAAGTCTTGAAGAAAGTCCGCTTGCACCTAGTATTGTGTTTATAGTCAACATAACAGGGTAATCTTCTTCTTTAAAAGTTGGCATAAACCAGCCCTGAAGAATTTGAGCCTGTTGAGCGTCCTCTTTTATAACCTCAACCTTTTTTGAAGAGTCAAGTTTTGGTGCGGAATATGTTTTTACTGCATTTTTATTGTTGGTTAAATCGTCAAAATGTTTATCTAAAAGTGATATTACATCGTTTTCGTCAAGACTGCCTACAACTGCTATAACTTTTTTACTTTCCGATAAAATTCGTTTGTACGCAGAAACAACATCTTCTTTTGTAATACCATCAATAGTTTCTAAAATATTAGTATAAGTGTGACCATAGTAGTGACCTTCATAAATAGTTTTTACAAAAGCATCTGACACCTTTAGTCTTGCAGAATCAAGTTCTGCAACCAATTCGCCCTTCATTTTAACTTTTTCTTTATCAAACTCTACAAAGGTAGAATTTTTAACTATATCAGATAAAAGTTCGAGTGCTTTTGGGAAATCTTCATTTAGACATAACATTCTAAATCTTAAATAGTCTTGTTTCATGTCGGCAATAAGTTCTATCCCGTTTTCATCGAGAACTTTTGCTAATTCTTCATTATTATACGTTTTTGTACCTTGCAATAACAATCTAGTCATAAGGGAATGAGTTCCCGCTAATTTTTCTTCGTTATCAATAGAAAAATTCATTGTTAATGCTATTCTTGGTGTTTCAGTGTTCTTTTTATATACGGACTTGATTCCGTTTTTTAATTCAAATTCTTTCATATTATTATTAAAGCACAAAGGAGAGGATATGTAAATTATTGTTTATCTGCGAAGCAGATATATCTCTCCTTGGAGAGAGAGAA
>CAMHDG010000014.1 GCA_946183815.1 uncultured bacterium
TTAATCTTGTATATGTAGTCCCGTCTTCAGTTGTTTGAGGGGTATTAAAAAATACTTCAGTAAAACCATCTGGGTTATCTTCTGCAGAATCAGCTTTTGCATGAAGAGTACCACCGCCTAATGCAGTGAATGTACCCCATTCATTATCATAACTAACACCAGTCTGAGTAACAACGGTTCCATCTGGATTCGTTACATCATGGCTAAATGATGTAGCATTTGTATATTGAGTCGCTCCATTATATGGATTGCTATATCTCCAGTCAGGCGTTGATGGGTCGTAATCACGTACCATAGAGCCTCTTGTATAAGAACCCATTACTTTACTCAATGCATCTGACCCTGCACGAACATCAGCAACTGTGTTTGTAGCAGAACTAGAAGAAACCCCTTCACCTAACAAAAGGTTATATCCGTCTTCATACGCTCTCATATACATTTCATAGTATGTAAGGAATGTTTTTTGGACATTTTGCATATCTAATGTATATCTAGCGCCATCACCTTGCCAAGCATCAGTAAAAGTATCCCAAGTAGAACCTAAAGCATTGTATGTTGAAAAGTTCTTAAAACCTGAACCAATCATAGTACCTATTGATGCAAAAGTTCCCCAAATTGCAGTACCAATAGAACCAACAAGTCCACCAACAAAGTGAGTTATTGAGTGCCAGAAACATCTACCACTATTTGAACGACCTAACACGTTATCTCTATCTTTACCGCCAACACGTGCAGCATACTCATAGAAAACCCAAGTTGAATAGCAAGAACCACAACCACCGTAGTTGTTGTTATAATCCTCTAAACGACCATAGTAGGTTACTGTCTTATCTAATGCAAATTGTCTTGCTGCCTCTGTAACAGGAACCATAGAACCATTAGGTAATTCTACCAAATCATTACCTATATCGTTTGTGAATCTCCAAGTTTTACCTGACAAATCAGCATACGAATCACCTTGTGCCAGTGATGTACCTAACCCATCAAGAAAAGCCACAGTTAGTGCTCTTTTTTCAGTAGTTAGGTCAACAGAATGATCAGCTGCATAAATCTGACGCCAAGTTAATTTTGTCAAATCTTCCTCTCCTGCAGGCACGTTACGACCAGATTGTAACCACCCTTGAGCAGAACTATCAAAGTCATTTGCCTTGCCGCCATCAGCATTCGCAATATTGTTCATATCCAAGAAAGGTTCAACAATTTGTTCATTTGTTCTGCCGGAGGTAGAAGTAAACGTAAGTGTAGTTTGAGAATCAAGACTTAATTCTTTTAAGTCATTACACCAGTTATCATATTCAGTAATAGCATGTTCTGCTACAGCAAGGTTACCCATCAAGCAACCTCCGGTCCAAGTACCATCCGCATTTACTTTACCAAAATATGAAGAGTAGTTTTGTGGATCAAGAGGAATACCATTGACTTCTGATAAATTAACTAAATTCAAAGCATCAACAGATGCAAGATCTGGTACATCCCAATTGGCAACTTTATCTAAATATCTGCCTTTAGTTGTATCCGCTTTGATGTATGCCATCAATAAGTTTCCGTAGTTACCATTCTTTTTAGCACCTTCAGAACCATATAAACCTTCAAGCAATTTATAATATTGGTTTGTTGTATCAGCAGAAACCAAACCTAACTCTTCAAAGATATGGTATCTTAATGTGTTTTCAAACCCATATTCTAATGCATTGTTTGGAATTGAGTATGCGTTGATATTTTTTGTACCTGCCTCCAAACCTTCAGTTGTAACATAAAAATTACCGGTTGTGCCTTCAGGATTTGTAGTACCTGTAATCCATTTTGCTATACTTTCATAAGACAATTTTTGACCTGCCATTGGGCCACTTTTGATAACTGCATCAGTTAAAGTTTCATAATTATCGCCAACTTTACCAAGAAGATTTGCTGTTCTATCAACAACAACTTTACCATCTTTTGTACTAACGATATAAGGTCTTTCTGTATTATAATCATTAGGTTTCATCATCAAATCATAACCTAAGTTTTGATAAGTCATACCGCTATCGTTAGACCATTTTAAAACATTTTGATTTAATGCTTCTGTATAGTTTTTAGCGACTTTGTTCATGTCACGTGAAAGCGCCTGCTTTCTGTTAGAAAGAGCAGTAAGTTGTCTTCCAACATCGTGTTTACGATGTTGAAGAGATAAAAATCTTACTTGTGACGCTGACATTCCCATTTGTCGTAATCCTTATTCCTAATTTTCCCTAATGAACTTATCGTTCTCTATCGTTTACGGCACTTTTTCTTTAAATCTTTAGTTTTTTATTTAATTTTGTTACAAAACTTTACAATAAATTCATAAAAAAAAGTTAAATAATTTATTAATTTATTTAACAAATAATTATATGTGTTGTAGAATATAAATATGCGGACGTAATTCAGTGGTAGAATGCAACCTTCCCAAGGTTGACGTCGCCGGTTCGAGTCCGGTCGTCCGCTCCATTTATTTAGACAAGAGGTTACTATGGGCACTATATATATTGTTGACGTTACCAACAGAGATGGAGTACAGACATCTCGTTTAGGATTGGCAAAATTACAAAAATCTATCATCAACCTTATGCTTGATGATATGGGAATTACGCAATCAGAGTTCGGGTTTCCTACTACAACCCACGAACTTAATTATCTAAACGCAAATTTAGAACTCGTTGAAAGAAATGTTATTACAAAAACAAGACTGTCAGGCTGGATGAGAGCAATCGCACCTGATGTCGAAAAATCATTTACAAATGTGCCTAAACTTAAACATTGTAACCTTTCACAATCAACCTCAGATCAAATGATTCAAGGTAAATATCTCGGAAAGAAAACAAAAGACGATATTTTACACATGACATGCGAAGCGGTTGAATGTGCAAAAGATAAAGGTGCAATAACGGTCGGGGTGAACGCAGAAGATGCATCAAGAAGTGACTTGGAGTTTCTGATTAAACTGGGAAAAGAAGCAAAAAGATGCGGGGCAGACAGATTCAGATACTGTGACACATTAGGCTATGAAGACCCTTGGACTGCCTACAACAGAATTAACACCCTTGCAAAAGAAACTCAAATGCCAATAGAGGTACACTATCATAACGATTTAGGCATGGCTGTAGCATGCTCTGTTATGGGGGCAAGAGGCGCTATTGATGCAGGTATGGATACCTACATAAACACCGCCATTAACGGAATGGGCGAACGAGCAGGGAACGCCGATTTGGTTTCTTGTCTGCTATCTGTTCTAAAATCAGCAGGGTTCAAAGGAAAGTATAAACTGGATGAAAATATTGATTTAAGCAAAGCATGGAAACTTGCAAAATATACAGCATACGCTTTCGGAATAAATATTCCGATAAATCAGCCTGCTGTCGGAGATAATGCTTTTGCACACGAATCAGGAATCCACGCAGATGGGGCTCTTAAAGACAGAAGAAACTATGAACTCTATGACTACGAAGAACTCGGAAGAGGCGAGCCTGAAATTATTGAAACAGGACGAATGATTACAACAGGTGAATACGGTGGAATTAAAGGGTTCAGAAACGTATATGACAAACTTGAAATAGAGTTCAAGGATGAACACGAAGCAAGAAATATTTTGGAATTAGCACGTTATGCAAACGTACATACCCAAAAACCATTAACGGATAGTGAACTTAAGTTTATATATTACTATCCTGAAATTGCAGCAAAGGTTATGACGGTATCACCTTACTACGAACCTGAAGGGGCACTGAAAGAACGTGTAAATTCAAATGTTCTTACACTTCCAAAACACATTATTTAGTAAAAGAGGTAAAATATGGGATTAACATTAGTTGAAAAAATATTATCGGAACACGCAGGCAAAGAGGTTCACGCAGACGAACTTATAATATCAAAGGTTGACGTAGCGGCAGTTCAGGATGGAACAGGACCTTTGACAGTTCAGGAATTTAAAAAATTAGGAAAAGACAAACTAAATAATCCCGAAAGAACAATTCTTTTCATCGACCACGCATCCCCAAGCCCAAGAAAAGAACTTTCAAATACCCACATGGTTTTAAGAGAATTTTCAAAAGAATATGGGGCAGTGCTTTCTGATATAGGAGAAGGTGTTTGCCACCAAAGACTCGTGGAAACTTTTGTTAACCCCGGAGAAGTATTAGTAGGAGCAGATTCACACACTTGCACATCAGGTGCTTTGGGTGCGTTTGCAACAGGCATGGGCTCAACTGATGTTGCTGTTGCTATGGCACTGGGCAAAACTTGGCTAAAAGTTCCACGCACATTTAAAATAGTCATTGACGGAAACCTAAACGAAGGTGTTTATTCAAAAGATCTTATGCTCCACATAATAGGTCTTATAGGTGCTGACGGAGCAACATACAGAGCGTTGGAATTTTGCGGAACTACAATAGAAAATATGTCGATGTCTGAAAGGTTTACACTTTCAAACATGGCGGTTGAAGCAGGGGCAAAGTGCGGACTGATTGTTGCTGATGATACAACAAAAGCATACTTAAAAGAAAGAGGAAGAGAAGATAAATACAGACAAATACTTCCTGACGAAGATGCGGTCTATGAAAGAGTTATCAATATCAAAGCGGAAGACGTACCAAGAACGGTATCCTGCCCGCATACAGTTGATAACACTAAAAGGGTTGATGAGTTGACCAATATAAAAGTAAATCAGGTTTATGTCGGAACATGTACAAATGGCAGACTTGAAGATATGAGGGTTGTGGCAAAGATATTGAAAGGACATAAAGTTCATGACGATGTGAGAATGTTAATATGCCCTGCATCACCTGATGTTTATAAACAATGTTTAAAAGAAGGTCTGTTAGAAATATTTATGGACTCTAACGCTGTAATTTTACCTCCCGGGTGTGGACCTTGCGTTGGGGTACACGCAGGAACACTAGGCGATGGAGAGGTTTGCCTTGCTACCCAGAACAGAAACTTCCAAGGCAGAATGGGAAACACTAAAGGAGAAATATATTTAGCATCTCCTTATGTTGCCGCTTTTACCGCTATAAACGGTTACATATCCGACAAAATGTAGTTTTAAGACGTATCCTTCAAATAGAGGTTTACTTATTTTGAAAAATCATTAAATAATAAGAGTATGATTAAAAGAATTCTTGTTATTTTAATATCCGTTCTTTTTATAGGCTCAGGGCTAACCTATGCAGGAGATGACTGGTCTGATTTTAGCAGTGTGGATAACGCTTGGGACGGACAAAAAACTATTACAAACAAACAGTTTGAAGAAACTATGGACGCTCTTCAGGCTAAATCTAAAAGAAAAGAAGCAAAGAAAAAAGAAAAGGTTTTAAAAAAGTTTAAAGGTTCAAGTTTGATTCCCGAGATGGATGCCCATAATGAAGATATGATTAACGAACAACCTGATGAAACAGTTGCTCAATTTCAACTTATAAATATACCTGTTGATTTTATCGCAAATAATCAAGTTGTAGAAAGAGGCTACTACAAAGTAGAGGGCGAAAAAAAATCTGACGGGGTTTATATAAATTTATATCAGGCTCACGAACTAAAAGCAAAACTAAAAGCAAGAGAAAC
Organism: uncultured bacterium; assembly: GCA_946183815.1. Taxonomy (GTDB): domain Bacteria; phylum Cyanobacteriota; class Vampirovibrionia; order Gastranaerophilales; family Gastranaerophilaceae; genus UBA2883. The sequence continues at coordinate 5,575 of CAMHDG010000014.1, forward strand.
CAATGACGATTTTAACGAAGAAACAATCACCTTTGCAAAAGTTCTGCCATGTAATGACCATCAGATGAAAATAATATTTGGCAGTGTTGATTTTAATGCCTTTGTCTATATCACTTTTGTTGAACCGGAAGCACTATTTTAACCGACAAGAATAATAACCGCAGAAACTATCATTATTACAGTTCCAACGAGTTTTTTAACAATCTCTTTTTCGTGATAAACTTTGTATCCGAAATAAAGTGACACTAAAGACGATAATTGAAACAATGAAAGTGCAACCCCAACTGACATTTTTGAAAACACATAATTTGTCGTTAATTGCATAATAATCAGCATAAAAGCGATAATTGAGCAGTCTTTATACAAATTTACAGGTAATGAAACGGATAGTTTTTTACCAAAAGAATTATAAACGGCAAAAATAATCAACGAACACACAAACCCGCTAAAACACCACAGAATAAGAGATATTTTATAAGAGGATAAAACAATTATCTTCTTTAAAAAAGAAGCCTCAACTCCCGAACATAAAAGAGCAAATATTCGCAAACTTATATCACGTCTTAAAAAAAGTTTTAGTCTAAATCTTTCGCCCCCTGTTTCAAGAACAAAATAACTCCCCAAAACAATAAAAAACATACATAAAAACTCTTTAACGGATGGTAATTCCCCAAGCAAAACAAAGGCACTCAACAGCCCAATAATACATTTATAAGAATTTATAGGTGCAAGAACAGACAATTCCCCAACCTTTAAGGCCTCTATCAATGCAACAGTTCCAACGGTACATAACATGCCTGCAAATAATACATTGAGCCAAAACTCAAAAGTAAATTGAGCCCAATCAACAAAAAAAGCGGGAATAACACATAATACACTCATTATAAAATATGCGTATAAATTAATAATAATAGAAGATTCTTTTTCTGATGCAATTTTCTGATACAAATTTGCAACAGAATTAGAGATTATTCTTAAAATGACAGCAATAGAGGTTAGCATACTAGAACACCAGATGCCTAATCATCAAAACCTGAATATCACCTGCGGGAAGATTAGCACTAATTTTTCCGTTTGAATACACATTGTTAAGGTTTTGTTGCACTCGCAAACTTAATATTTTATTTGTCGGTTTAAAGTGCGGTATTTTTACCACGGAACTTTGTGCTTTATCATAATCAAGGTTTCCTATGACAACAATGGTCATATTATGAAACACTCTTGCATAGGCAAAAACTTTTGGGTTAGAAGATTTTAATGAAACAAATTTTGCAGTGGACAGTTCTGACGCATAATAATTTTTAAACTTGTTTGCAAGTACAAATTCTTCATATATTGAATTGTATTTTCCTTCCGGTTTCCTTGAAAAATTAAATATATCAATTTGACCGTTATGAGTAAAATAATAATCATCATCCGTTTGAGAAGATGGTGCTAATTTATTCGCCCACTCATAATCATACGTATCACCTGTCGGGAAACCGTCAACAAAATATGAGTTTAAAGGCAGGGTTGTATTCAGCCATAAAATCATTTTTGAAAACTTTTCTCCATGTATCTGAATCGGACTGACCTCATCATGAGTTGAAAAACTCCCTACAACAGATTTTTCGCCATTATATTTTTTAAACAATTTTAAATCATTTTTGACAGTTGAAATAAATTCTTTTGAGGTTGTCATATTTTTAAAGTTCATATAACTGCCTAAATACCCGTCAAAACCTGCATCAAACAGGTCATTAACAGAGGTATTAACTCCATATTTAGATAAAGGCTCTGTCCAAGAATTAGATGCTTCCGCAAGGAATAAAAATTCAGGGTCTTTACTTCTGGCATATTTTATAACTTCTGACCAAAACTTTTTAGATTTTAGCCTTGCAACATCCGCTCTAATCCCATCAGCACCAATTTCAAAAAGCATATCAATATATTTTTTGTGAATGGCTAACAAGTCATCATTAACTGCTTTTTCATCTCCGCAATTTAATAATCTGACATCAGTCCAGTCAAGAGGAATAACAGGATTATTGTTCTCATCCTTTACAAAATATTCAGGGTGGGTTAAAAATAAATCATAAGAGGCACAACCCGGAATATCAACTATAACCCTTATATTTCTATTATGACACTCTTTTACAAATCTTTTTGCCTGTGCTACAGGAGAAAGAGAGGAATTCGGGGACACTATTTGAGGATTAATACTTGTAAAGTCGGATAGTGCATACAAAGAGCCTGCTGTACCCATCGCCTTAATTTTACCAACAGGAGTTATAGGCAAAATGTGTATTGTATTTATTCCCATTTTTGTTAAATTATCTAACTCATTAATAGCATTAAGAAAATTCCCGCTTTCTTCATTCTCGTCAATAATATCATTTCCATTAACATCTTTCGCACTAAAAGTACGCATATTTATAACATATATTATCGCATTATTACGCAGGAATAATGTTCTTAAATCATTATGCCAGTCACCTGATACATTTTTTGCAAAAACAGGAACAGATAAACAAAAAATAAAAACAGTTATTATAAACTTTTTAAACATACATATACCCTCAATCTTTCAGTAATATCATACACTAAACAAGGTGATATTAAAAACCTCACCCTATTCACTATTCGATGTTTCTATGTTAGTATTACTTATAGTAAGAGAGGAAATAAATTATGGAAAAGTTTTATGCAACTACGGCAATAGATTATGTAAACGGTGCTCCGCATATTGGCCATGCTTACGAGAAAATATTGTCAGACGTAATATACAGACATTATACCCAAAGATGCGATAACACATTTATGCTAACCGGAACAGATGAACACGGTATTAAAATTCAAAAAACAGCAGCATCAAGAGGGATAACACCGAAAGAACTTTGTGATGAAAACGCTCAACAGTTCAAAGACGCTTGGAAAGCACTAAACTTTGACTACTCTAAATTCATAAGAACAACTGATGAAGAACACGTTAAAGTTGTTCAGCATATATTTAAAAAACTCGTAGAACAAGGCGATATTTATAAAAACAAATACACAGGACTCTATTGCAGCGGTTGTGAAGCCTTTTTAAGTGAAAAAGATTTGACAGAAGACGGACTTTGCCCTGACCACTTGAAAAAGCCCGAAGAAGTAAGTGAAGAAAATTATTTCTTTAGACTAACAAAATACAAAGATGCTATCGCAAAACATATAAAACAAAACCCCGATTTTATTGTACCGTCATTCAGAGCAAATGAGGTACTTAACCAGTTAGAAAATATCGAAGATATATCAGTATCAAGAGCAAAAACAAATGTTGACTGGAGCATAGATGTTCTTGACGACAAAGAACAAGGAATTTACGTATGGATAGATGCTCTATCTAACTATATTACGGCTATCGGATATGATATTGATGGGGGAACAGAACAATTCAAAAAATTATGGCCGGTTGATGTACATATAATAGGAAAAGATATCCTAAAATTCCACAGTATATATTGGACAGGTATTCTTATGGCACTGGGCTTACCTTTGCCTAAACAAATCTACGCTCACGGTTGGATAACAATAGACGAAACAAAAATGTCAAAATCTTTAGGGAATGTAATCTCCCCGACAAGTGTAATGGAAAGTTTTGACTTGGATAAGCCTGATGCGTTGCGTTATTATATGGCAACCGCAGCCCCTTGCGGAAAAGACGGAAACTATTCGGACCAAGACTTTAAAGAAAAAGTTAATGCCCATCTTGCAAATTCTATGGGGAATTTACTCAACAGAACCCTCTCAATGTTAGTAAAATACTTTGATGGTGATATTAAGCCTGAATTTAAAGTAAAATCAGCCTTAGTTGATAAAGCGGTTGAAACAGTCAAGGAAGTTATGCATAAATTTGATTACTTTGAAATTCAAGAGGCTGCCCAAAAGATTATGGAACTTGTTGATGAAACAAACAAATATGTTACTGATTCAGAACCATGGGCTTTGGCTAAAAACGGAGAAACAGATAAGTGCGGACAGGTGCTTACAACCGTATTGGAGGTAATGTGCATTGTATCCTCCCTCATTTATCCGTATTGTCCTAATATTGCACAATCTATGGCAGAACAACTTTCATACGATATGAAATCAATAAAATTACCTGATATAACAGGTGACAACATTAAAGTTGGTCATTTAATTGATAAGGAAAATATAAAACCGGTATTTTTAAGATTAGACAGCGAACTTGCCGATAAATCACAAAAAAAATAATAAAAAGCCTCTTAATAAATGAGGCTTTTTTAGCCTGAAATACTATTATCATTAAGACAGACCAAAATGTTAATTTTATGTAATATTATGTGGCAAAAATGTGTATCTTAATATATAATTATGAAAAAGTGGGAGAAGATAACGTGGGTGTTAGCGAAGTGAACGAAAATATTTTATCGCCACAAGATGTGAGAAAAATTTTAGAAAGCGACAATATGGAGATAGTAAAACTCTGCAAAAAAGCAGATATTACTCCACGTAAAACCGATGACGGAAAAACTTACTTTTCTTTAGATGATGTAAGAGCCTTAAAACAGGCGAAAGACTCTTCATCTAACGTACCTGCTACAATGTCTAAAAATGCATCTCAACTCGTAGTTGACAGCCTTCTCAAAACACTTCAAAGAATGGAAAACAACATTACTGATTCTGTTTCAAAAATTTTAGACGAACGTCTTGAAGGCATGGATGAGGTTGTTGTTGAACTTATTCGTTGCAAAACAGAAAATGAAAACCTCAAAAATCAGATAGAAGAACTTACTAAAGAAAATTACTCTTTGAAAAAAGAGAATGCTTCTTACAGACCATTTATGTTAGGGTTATACACAAAAGACCAAATAAATAACGGTCTGTTCTAATTTTATGAATATGTAATAAAACAAGTTGGAATTTTATAATATAAGGGAATTATTATGGCTACTGCTGAAAAGAAAGAAGAAAAAACTAATGCTATCTCTTCAGAGAGAAAAAAAGCACTCGATTTGGCTATTGAAAAAATAGAAAAAGACTTTGGTAAAGGCTCAATAATGAAATTGGGCGATAAAACAACCGTAAATGTTGATGCTATCCCAACCGGAGCACTTTCACTGGATGTTGCTTTGGGGATAGGAGGAATACCAAGAGGACGTATAATTGAAATATATGGGCCTGAATCTTCAGGTAAAACAACCCTTGCTCAACATATTGTTGCTGAATGTCAAAAGAAAGGGGGAATTGCAGCGTTTGTTGACGCTGAACACGCACTTGACCCTGAATACGCAAAAAATTTAGGAGTAAATATTGACGAATTACTGATTTCACAACCTGACACAGGGGAGCAGGCTCTTGATATTACAGAGGAACTTGTTCGTTCAGGGGCGGTTGATATTATTGTTGTTGACTCTGTTGCGGCACTTGTTCCAAAGGCGGAAATCGAAGGAACTATGGAAGATCAACAAATGGGTTTACAGGCAAGATTGATGTCTAAGGCATTAAGAAAACTAACAGGGGTTATCGGAAAAACAAATACTACTGTAATATTCATTAACCAATTAAGACAAAAAATCGGTGTTATGTACGGAAACCCTGAAACAACAACCGGTGGTAATGCATTGAAATACTACGCTTCGGTAAGAATGGAAATCAAACGTACAGAAACATTAAAAGGTGATGGAGAAGACGTTGGTAACCACGTTAGAGTAAGAGTTTTAAAAAATAAGGTTGCTCCTCCTTTCAGAACTGCTGAATTTGATATTATCTTTGGTAAAGGTATTTCAAAAACAGGAAATATACTTGATGTAGCCGTTAATTTAGGCATTATCAATAAAGCAGGGGCATGGTTTAGTTATAAAGATTCAAAAATCGGTCAGGGCAGAGAAAAATCAAAAGAATTTTTAGACTCAAACCCTGATGTGCTTGCAGAGGTTGAAAAACTAGTAAGAGAAAAACTTGCAGAAGAATAATAAATAAGAAAGACTGATACAATGTCAGTCTTTTTTATTAAAGATTGTAAATGTAAATAGAGATATAGAGCAAATTTTACTCTTTACATGTTTTAAAGCAGTGTGTGTAAAGAAAGGGAATGAACATGGTAGCAAATGTTTCTTTCAGACCGCAGGTTACAATGGCTCCACCTGTTATAAAACAGGCAGAGGCAAACAACTGCAGGGAAAAATTGAATGAAGTTGAAACCGATGTCAAGAACAATCAAATTACTGATATATCAGCAATGACACAAAGGATGCAACTTGAATCTCAATTACAGGACACGAAAGTTGCACCTGTAAAATACGTTGAAGAAACAAAACCACAATCGTTACAACCGGCAGAAGCATCAAAAAATGCTTATGCAACAAAACCTGCAAGCATCAATGATGTTATAGCAAAATTTCACAAAGGACAACAACCATCTAAAGTTGAACAAACACAGGTTTTAACTAATCAGATGAATATGCTTGCCGCAAGTAATATGGTTCTTCACGGGCTGTTCTAAACATCAAAAAACTTTTAACACAACAAAAGCGCACTAATATTAGTGCGCTTTTTAAACAAATATTTATATGTGTTTAAATAGTTAAGTAGGTCAGATTGTCGGCAAAGCCGACATGATACCTTATTTTTGTGAATAATAACTTGATTTTTCTTAACTGCTTTACCGTTGTTAGTGATGCGGTAATCAG
>CAMHDG010000015.1 GCA_946183815.1 uncultured bacterium
TGTTTCTACCCCGCTTTTTTTGTTGACTATGGTACTTAATTCTTTTTGTATGGTGTCGCTGTTTATTATATTCGGCAACAAAAATACTACTCCGAGGTACAAAATAATTACGGACAATAATAAAATATAAAAAGTTATTTTAAGAAATTTTTTCATATTCATACTATATTATGATAATATTATATTATAATAATTTATTATTGTATATAATGTATTATGCAAAATAATGTAGTAGAATTATGAAATATAGGAATTAGGAAGATGAAAAAATTTTTAAGATTAGTTTGCTTGGTTGTACTTTTCACACTGGTAAATACAGGTATTGTATCTGCAGGAGTGTCAAAGAATTTTTACGGATATCAAGTCCAAAATATTGATATCAGACACATTGGAGAATCCATAAAGTCAACTATTGAGGCTTATGACGGTGAAGATAAGTTTGTACCGTTAGAAAATGTTAAAAATGCATATATTTATACTGATACAAACTGCAGTTATTTCATAAGATTATATCCTGCAAACGGAAGCACAAATATTTATGTTGTTTCTAATGAAAAATATGATGTTAGTAATAATGAATTAACCCAATATTTAGACCAAAGCGGTTGTAAATATGAAAAATTAGATGATAGAGATGCTTTAAAAGAAGATAAATTTGATTTCTTTACTTTGGCAAGAAAACACGAATTAGGGAACTTTTATATATCTCCTGATTTGGTAAAACCTTTAAAAACCGGTATGGCAAAGTTAAATAATAAAATGGCAAAAAATAATAAAAAAACATCTGTGTTCCCATATAATAATGACCAAGATCCGATCGATCTGACTTGTGTTGACACACAAAATTTATATGATGAAAACTCAAAGATTGCTATTGTACAAAGAGAATATCGCTTGAAACAAAAAGAAAACAAATATGTTCACGCTTATGAATATGTTTTGACTAATAAAAATTCTTCAACTGCGACAGTTACAGCATCAAGTGAAAGACTGGCAGGACTTAAAGACGTGACAACCGAATCATTTGTTGATTTGGACAGACTTGACTTAATTGATACAGTCGGTTCATTCCCTCCGGTAGTTGTTTGTACAGCAGGCGCTTCATTGTTGTGTAGCGTTCCGAACTGGATAAGATTAGCAAGAATTACTGCTGAATCAAAAAGATATGCAAACGCTTTACCTGATAATTATCAACTAACTTCAGGAAGTGATATGAGAATTCTTGTTATGAAATATAAAAATGATCCTAAACCGCTCATTTTTGATATCCAGTTTGCAAATGGTTCAAAATATAAAATTGAGTTTTAAAATTATATCTATAATTAAAAAACAGGGTGCAATTGGAGAATTGTACCCTGTTTTTAATGAGAATTTAAAATATCTGAAACACTCAAGTTATGTCGAATTTTGTTCCATAATTTCGTGAAATACCTGACATGACACTGAAACGAGTTTTATTATTGTCACGAATAAATTTAGACATTCTTACTATTTTTTTAGGTAATTATTACAATGTTACAGTTGTTAATTTGTCACTGCTAGTGCGGGAGCGGGAGCAAACTACAATTTGCTCATTCCCGCTGAAAAATCTTTGATTTTCGTGGCATTCCATAAATTATATTTAATCGACCGAATTGTTTCGTGCAAAGCACTCGCAATGACATTTACTGTATTATAGTATATAATTCCAATTTATTATCAATTTTAGTAATGTTCACGTATATCTAATATAAGTTCGTCAGAAAATTTTATAGGCAGACCGATTTCTTTTTCTAAACTTGCAGCCGCAACATTATAGTTTAGCATTGCATTATAAAAATCTAAACGTGCATTAAGATAGGTGTTTTCGCCATCTTTAAGTTCGATGGCATCACCAACACCCGCTTTGTATCTTCCCGTAACTTGTCTGTATTGTTCTTTTGCCTGATCAAGAGCAAGTTTTGCAATCAAAATTTCTTGTTTTGCGGTTTGTAAATCAATATAATTCTTCTTGACATTTAGATAAACCGTAAGTTTAGCATCTTCATACTCTGCCTCACTCTTTCTTAATGATGCTTTTGCTTCGTCAATTTCTTTCTTAACTCTCATAAGGTTAAGATTTGAATAGTTAAGCCCTGCTCCAAATTGAGCGGAATACATGTTATATTTATTCCCAAGTTGGTTTCCGTATCCGGCAAAAATACCTAAATCAGGAGTAAAATCACGCCGTCTTGCTCTTAAATTCATTTTTGCAGCATCAACGTTCTTTCTTGCAGAAATCAATTCGGGACGGACATCAAAAGCAGTAGTTAGTGCTGATTCTATATCATTTTTGTAGTCATTCAAAAGTAATTTATCGGATAACTCATAATTTGTATATTCCGGAATACCCATAATTCTTGATAACTGAACAAGTGCAATCTCTAAAACACTTTTGGCTTTTACAAGATTTAGTTGTGCTTTACCCAAGTTATATTCTGCCGTAACAACATCAATTTTCGCTTTTTTCCCTATTTTATAGAACCCCCATGCCTGCGTAAGTTGGAGTTCGTAATCTTTTACGGTATCTTCATAAACGTGGACTTGTGCCTGTGCGAAAAGGACATTATAATAGGTTGTTTTTATGTTATAAATGACAGAATTTATTGTTTCTTTTGTGTCAGCCTGTTTTGCCTCATACATTCTTTTTACCATATCGGCAGTTGCTTTTGTTTTCCCAAAATCAAACAATAGCATCTCACCGGAAATGTTTGGCAAATATCCTGTTGTTGCGTATTGACTGCCACCATAAGGAATTACATTTTTAGAATATGTCTGTCCTCCTCTTTGTATATCAATACCTGCACTTATAACAGGGAAGAAATTTGCCCAAGCCTGACCTATTTTTGATTTGTAAACTTCTTCATCACACAAATAAGCACGTATTGCGGGGTTATATTTTATTGCTACATTCACACAATCAGCAAGAGAGAATACACTGTGAACATTGTTCGTATATTCTTTTTGAGCATTTAAGTCTATTTTTTGATTTTTATTTTTCTTATGTTTTTTTAGTTTTATAATATGTCGTTCTTGCTTCACATTATTCTTTTTATCGACCTCAACTATTGCATAGGCAAAGTTTGAGGATAGAGTAACAACTCCGAAAATTATTAGTCCGACCAAAAATTTTATTTTATTAAATCTCATCATCTTCTCTCTTATTGTTAAAGTATTTATCGACTATATCCTGAATAATAACGTAGAAGGCAGGAGTCATAACAGCCCCGATAGTAGCGGCAGTAATCATACCGCCAATTACGGTACAACCAACTGAAATTCGGCTGTTTGCACCTGCTCCCGATGCGAATAACAATGGCAAAATACCTAAAATAAAGGCAGCCTCTGTCATCATAATCGCCCTAAATCTTAAATCTGCTGCTTTAACTGCCGCATCTTCTATACTTAAATTGTGTTTTTCGTGTTCAACTTTGGCAAATTCTACAATCAAAATTGCCTGTTTTGCAGCCAAACCTATCAGAGTAATTAATCCGACTTGTGAATAAAGGTCAAGTGATTGTCCCATCATTAACTGGAATATCAATGCTCCGACTACCGCCACAGGCGATATAAGTAATACTGCAACAGGAATCATCCAACTTTCATATAGCGCAACAAGGAACAAATATACAAATAACAGAGCAAGACCGATTACAAGTCCTGTTTGACCTGAAGATTCTTTTTCCTGACGTGATGTACCTGACCATTGATAAGTGTAATCACGAGTCAAATACTTATCAGATAGTCTTTCCATTGCTTTCATAGCGTCACCAGAGGATTTTCCGCTTGCCTGCATACCTTGTATCTGAACAGAACGGAACTGATTAAACCTTGTTATAGACACTGCCCCCGTAACTTGTTCAGGTTTGATTACAGTCATAATAGGAACCATATTTCCTTTTGTATTTGCAACTCTGATTTTTTCTAAATCTTCTATCTTATTTCTGTAATCGCCTTCAGCCTGCATAAATACTCTGAAAACTCTGCCTAATTTATTAAAATCGTTTACATAAGAGTATGACAAGGTTGATGCTAAAGTATTATGCAACTCTGCAATATCTATACTTTGAGCCAAAACTTTTTCATAATCAATATTCAGAATGTACTGAGGAACATTTGCCTGAAATTGAGTGTAAACGCTGGATAAACTACTATCTTCATTTGCTTTTTCAATGAATGAATTTGCAAATTTTGATAAATCTTGTACTGTTTCGTTGCCTGTTGACAGTAATTGATACTCAAAACCGCCCATAGTTCCTAACCCGTCAATAGCAGGAGGTGAGAAAGTGAATACAGATGCTTCTGTTATATTTGCAGAACGCATGTTTATCTCATTCATTATTGCCGTATGTGACATATTAGTTGATCTGCCGGTAACAAGTCTGAATACCCAACTAATCGGGTTAACTTTTCTTTCGCCCCATTCTTTTAATTGAATAACAACGGTTGCCTGATTAGAAGGCCCCATCCCGCCGAAAGCGATAATTCTTTCTCTGTCAATACCATCAATATCTTCAATCATTTTTGTAAATTTAACAACAACATCTTCAGTTCTGTTCAAAGATGCTCCATCAGGCAGGGTTATTGCCGTTACCAAAATACCTTGATCCTCATCCGGTATAAAACCTGTCGGAATTATTTTGAATAACCCTAACATAAGTACAATTATTGAAACGTATGTGATAATAGTTAGTTTCTTATCGAATACGAATTTTTTGACATATTCAAGATAAAATTTGGTTAATAAATCAAATTTTTCATTGAAAATCTTTAAGAATTTAGTAATATAAACATTTGCATCATCAAGAATTTCTTTAATTGATTCAGGTAATTTGATTTTTTTCTTTTTCTCTTTCAATAAAATTGAGCAAAGTGCAGGCGAAAGTGTAAGCGCACATATTGCAGAAAAAGAAATTGATGCTGCGATACATACCGCAAACTGTTTATACATAGTGCCTGATAAACCTGTCATAAAACACATTGGAACGAATACCGCAACAAGTACGGCAGCCATTGCAACAAGCGAACCTCCAACATCGTGCATTGTTTTTTGAGTCGCTTCTACTGCAGTCATACCTTCTTCTTCCATGTGCCGTTTAACGTCCTCTATTACAACAATAGCATCGTCAACAACCACCGCAACGGCAAGCACCAGAGCAAATAGTGTTAACAGATTAAGCGACATTCCGAGCATTTTTAAAGCAATAAATGTACCTATTAATGACACAGGAATTGCAACACAAGGAATAAGTGTTGCATAGTAATCTCCTAAAAACGCAAAGATAACTAATATTACAATCAATGAGGTTAAAAGAATGGTAAACTCAACCTCATCCATTGATTCAGTGATGAATATTGCATTATCCATCATTGTTTTAATCTGTAATGAATCGGGTAATGTTTTATCGAGTTTTTTCATTTCTTTATTAACAGCATCAACAATCTCTATTGTATTCGCTCCTGGTAATGGCATTACTTGAATAAGAACGGCAGGTTTTGTATCAACCAAACCGAAAAGAGAATAAGATTTTGCCCCTAATTCTACTCTTGCAACATCTTTTAATCTTATTTTAGAACTGTCAGAGTTTGAACGAATAATGATATTTCCAAACTCTTCAGGTGTTGATAATCTTCCTTTTGTCAAAAGTGATAATTGCAGACTTGCAGGTTTATCTGTCGGAAGAACACCTAAAGCCCCTGTTGAAAGTTGCACGTTTTGATTTCGTATCGCATTTTGAACCTCTGTAACAGAAACTTTATAACTTGCAAGTTTTGCAGGGTCTAGCCAAATTCTCATACTGTAATCGTCAGCCCCGAAGATATTAACTTCCCCGACCCCATTTATACGTTTTATTGCGTCTTTAATATATATATTTGCATAATTTGTCAGGTCTAACTGACTCCAGGATTCATTTTCTGATGATAGATTAAGAATAATAGCCCCAATACCACCAACCTGATTTTTTGCAGTAAGCCCCTGTTGTATAACTTCTTGCGGAAGCATTGACTGAACCTGTTGAAGTTTGTTTTGAACATTCATAAGGTTTACATCATTGTTAGTTCCGGTTTTGAAAAAGATATTTAAATTATACGCATTATCATAACTTGTTGAGGACATGTATATCATATCCTGAACCCCGTTTAGTTGAGATTCAAGCATTGATGCAATAGAAGATTCTATAACCGATGCACTTGCCCCGGGATAAGATGCTGAAATTGTAACCTGTGGCGGTGTAATATTAGGATACTTTTCCTGTTGTAATCCGAATAAACAAATAGAACCTAAAATAACTATTATTAAAGATATTACAACCGCAAAACGAGGTTTTTGTATGAAAAAATATAAATCTTCTTTTTTTATTGCCATTATTCAAACCTTATTTTTTTACATTCTTCTTTTCCAGTTCAAATTTGAAAGGTTTAGTTTTAAGTTTTTGACCTGACTTATAAACATTTTGAATACCCTGCATAACTACAACGTCATCAGGTTCTAATCCGCTCTCAACTATCCAGCAGTTGTTATAACTTTCTTTTACAACAACTTCCTTTTTCACTGCCTTACCTTTTTTAACTGTCCATACATAATAACCTGTGCCGACATCTGTTTTTGTAGCAGACTGAGGAATTAGCATAACTTTCATTGCTTTATTAACTCTTATAATAATATTTACGTAATCGCCCGGAACTAAAAGTTCATTTGGGTTATCAAAAAGAGCCCTTAATGTAACAGTTCCGGTATCTTCATCAATTTTATTGTCAACAAATTCTATCTTACCTTCTGATTCATAGATAGAGCCGTCAGATAATTTTAATAAAACCGACACAGTTGTTCCGTCATTTTTATTTGCAAGATAATATCTTTTTAATTCAATAAAATCACTGCTCTTAAGCGGGAAAACAACTCTCATGGGGTTAGTGCTGTATATTTGTGCAATAACACCTGAGTTAGGGGTTACGAAGTTTCCGACAGAAACTATTGATTTCCCGATTCTACCGTCCATTGGGGAGGTAATATTTGTATAACTTAATTCTAATCTTGCTTTAGAAAGTTGAGCAACAGAGCCATCCAATGCCGCTCTGTTTTTGTTTCTGTCAGTTAGTTTGTTATCATAATATTCTCTACTTACCAAATCTTCTTTCAATAGTGCTTCTGCACGTTTTAAATCTATTTGAGAATTTTTATATACGGCAGTATTTTCGTTTACTGTTGCTCTTGCCGTTTTTGCTGCAAGAATATATTCAGTAGGCTCAATAAGGAACAGTTTTTGACCTTTTTTTACTCTGTCACCTTCTTCAAAATACCTCTTTTGAAGCCAGCCGCTGACTCTGGCAATAATATCAACCGATAGTGCGGCTTCTATTCTGCCTGTGGTTTCGTGTTCAGGAAAAATCTCCATTTCCATTGGTTTTGCAACTTCTACAACTTGAGGTTGTGACATTGCTATTGCTGATACAATACTTATTACCGTTGTTTTTAGTTGATTAAAAAGTATTGGCACAATAATGACTGCCAAAATTACGGCAATAGTTCTCGTTTTCTTTGATTTCCAATCTATTTTCATACTTTTACCCAACATAAATTAAATATTAAACCTGTTCAAAATGATAACACGATTGTGTAGTTAATTTCAACCTTGTTAATAAATTTAATACATTTGATGTATCTATGGTTAGTCAGGGGTAAATGTTTTTCAGAAAATATTAAACGATGCGTTTTTTTCTCTATTAATTTTGTGATATTATTTGACTTAACTATTATTGAATTAAAAGAGGTAAAATGATTTTATTTGTAAATGCGTGTGTAAGAGAAGAATCAAGGACAAAACGGTTAGCAGATTGTTTGCTAAAAAAAATAAGTGATGAAATTAAGGAAATAAATCTTGAAAAAGAAAACATTAGTCCGTTAGATAGCAAAACGCTGGATTTAAGAACAAAACTAGCCGAAGCCAAAGATTTTGATAACCCGATGTTTGATTACGCAAAAGATTTTGCCAAGGCTGATACTATTGTTATAGCAGCACCTTTTTGGGATTTATCATTCCCTGCTTCTTTAAAATGTTATATAGAGTCTGTAAATGTTGTGGGTTTAACATTTGAATATACATCAGATGGTATCCCTTACGGGTTATGTAAAGCAAAAAAGTTATATTATATAACAACCTCAGGTGGTAAAATTTTCAATGAGGAATATGGCTTTGGTTATATAAAATCATTGTGTAATAATTTATATGGTATAAAAGAGGTTACTTGCATAAAAGCCGAAAACCTTGATATTGTTGGCTCTGATGTTGAAACAATTTTAAGAACAACCGAAGAAAACATTAAAAATAATTAAATTACAGGTCAGGCACTGCCTGACCTATAAACTAGGATTCATATTGAATTTAATTTTTACTTTATCATTAGGTATTGCTAAAAAATCGGTTAATTTTATCATAAAACCTCCTATGTTATTTAATGGATTATACTATTAAAATAGAAGTTTTGTAACTAAAACAAATCTTTGTTATCTAATGTTATGAATTTATAGTATTCCCCATTATATACTGCTATTACATCATCTGAAACATTATGAGATAAACTATCATACTTATGTTTAAATAATAAATTTCCTTTAATATCATAATATTCCGCTATCTCATCTTCGTAATCATTCGCCGTAATATATTTATTATCTTCGCTATCATAAATAAAGCCATGCATATATTTGCAGGGAACAATTTCCCTTCCATTAAAGTCATATAAGCCGACTTTTTCATTAAACTCAACTTGAATAAGATTACATTCTTTATATTCAAATATTTCATCAAATATTATCGGTAGTATCACTTCTTTTTTATAATTTACAACACCCCATTTGTCATTCTGCTTTATGCAAATATATTTCGTATGTTCAAATGACGTAATAATCAAATAACTATTCTCGCAGGGAAATTGACAATCATCGTATGGCAAAATCTCTTCGCTTCCATCAGCATAAACAATTTTCCATATATTCCCCTCACAACACCACACGCAATTATCATAGCAGTATAAAATATTGTCATATTTCATATCATAAGCAATTTCATTATCTAATGTAATTAAACCTTCTTTGCCATTTTTTGAGACCAATAAGTAATCTCTCATTTTGTATATTGTTTTATCATATTCAATCGGGATTATTAGATTATTATTATAATCAATTATTCCATAATACCCATTATTTGAAACGCATAAAAGGTTGTCATTATTTGCAACATTGATAATATTTTCGAGTTCATACAGGCTATCATATTGAGGTTTTATTATAAAATCTTGATTATCAAGAGAATATAAGCCGGCTTTTTTTGTTTCTGTTGTCAAGGATAGTAAGCCATTGCTAATATACCTATCATAAATAAAAGGAGTTGAATCAATTTGCAAACCTTTATTATCTGCATATATTGCAAAGTCAGTGTGACTATTTGGAATTCTATGTATAAATTTATAACCATTCATCCATCTATCAATAGTTATATTTTTTTCAAACGGAATTATGGTATTCCCTTTTGAATCTAAAACACTTGAACTGGCATAACCCTCTATATCTGTATCAATAATAACTTGATTCCATTTATCAAATTTATAATGAGTAGTATTTCCATAGGTTTCAGAAAATGGTGGACATTCAAACATGATTTCACCTTCTTTGTTTATGCAATAGCATTTTTTATCAAATGTTTGCACAAATGCTTTTCCATTATCAAAATCTTCAACATTAATAAATTTATTACTTACTTTATTTGTCATATGTATTTCCTCTTTTCATGATTATGATAAAACAACCATATGTCAGAAACGGACATAACAAAATAAGAGTTGCAATTTTTATTGTAACTCTTATTGTAATAATTATTGTAATGGGGCGGGTAGTGGGATTGTATCGGATTATTCGGGTACGCATAGCCTTGCCCCTCTCACAAAACGATACTTAATCGTTTTGTTCGGCAGAGTGCTATTAAATCCTGACGGATTTAGTCGCTTCGTCAGGCTATTTGCTCTTACGGGCTTGCTCGCTATTGCTCGATATTGCCCTACCGAAAATCCTCTCGAACCCAGATAAGACTTCGTCTTATTGGGTTCTTTGAATTTCCAAACTTTTCACAAATACAAATACCGATAACAAAAGTTATCGGTATTTGTATGGGCGGGTAGTGGGATTCGAACCCACGCATAACGGAACCACAATCCGTGGTCTTAACCACTTGACGATACCCGCCATCAGTAAATTCATTATAACAAATCAAGTTTTTTCTGCAAGCGTTGGTAAATATAATCTCATTTTAAGTATTGCTTTTAAATTTTACCTTGTAAAAAGGTCTGTGCGGGTTATATTTTTTTGTTAACTTTTGTAACAACTATATTCTGTTTTTTTTGACTTCCCCAAAAACGTCATTAAATATATAGTGTTAGAATTTTGAGGTGTCTATATGTCTTTAATTGATTTTTTCAGGGGTCATCAGTCCTGTACCCACAAACACGTAGCAATAGATCAGCAATACAGTTATTGCCCTGATTGCGGTGAGTTAATAGAAAACGAATGGTTCATTACCCGTTGTGCTTGTTGTGGGATTAAACAGCGTGCTATCATAAGAAACGGGGTTGTTATCCCTGTTGATAACTATTGTCGTAACTGTGGCGGGCATGAATATACAGTTGAAAAACTGGAAAAAATCAATTTTATTGACATAAACTATGCTGTTTTAGTAAAAACAGTTGTCGAAGAAGAACCTCCAATGGAAGAAGTTACGCAATGTTGGGAAGAAAAATCCACGAACATACCAAAACTGCTCCAACTATTCCGATAAAATCTGCTAACAACCCCACCAAGAGTGCATAGCGGAATTTTCTGATTCCTACTGCACCAAAATATACAGATAGAACATAGAATGTCGTTTCGGAACTTCCGACAATGACAGCGCATAACTTGGTCGCATACGCATCCGGACCAAGTTTTTGTGCTATTTCAGTAAATAATCCCAGTGTTGCAGAGCCTGACAATGAACGGGTTATCATCACCGGTATAGAATCAACAGGGATGGATAATTTGTTTAATACAGGTGCCAGACAATTCGATATACAATCCATAGCACCTGATGCTCTGAACATTGATATACAAACGATTATCGCCACAAGGTATGGGATAATGTTCACTGCAACCTTAAATCCGTCTTTTGCACCTTCGGTAAATTCCTCGTATATAGGCACTTTTTTACATATTCCAACTGTTAAAATGACTAATATGATAAACGGTAGTGCATATAAAGAGAGTAGATTAATCATTGTTTACCCCCTTTTTCAAAAATTTACCCCAAATTTTTTGGAATATTTTTGCCAAAATTATTGCGGATATAAAAGCAATAGTTGTGACAATAAGTGTTGGGACGATAATTTCTGTTGGGTTTTTAGAGCCAACTGCGACAAGGACAGCGATAACGGTTGCAGGTATGATTTGAAACCCTGCGGTGTTCATAGCCAAAAACATACACATAGCATCTGATGCGGTATCTTTGTTGTTATTAACTTCTTGAAGTTCCTGCATAACTTTTAGTCCTATCGGAGTGGCTGCATTTGTTAAGCCAAGAGCATTCGCTGATACGCTCAGGGCAATATTTCCGATAGCCTCGTTTTCAGGCGGTACATCATTAAAGAGCCATTTAGTAATGGGTTTTATAAGTTTTGCTATCCACTGAACAAGCCCTGCTTTTTCTGCAATACGCATTATGCCGAGCCAAAAAGCCATAATACCGATTAGGGAAAGTGCTATTTTGACAGAAACATCTGCTCCTTCAAGGATAGCGTTCACAATCTCTTGAGTTCTGCCGTTTATTATTCCAAAGATTATTGAAAAAACTATTAAAAAATAAAAAATATAATTCATGTGTATATTATAGCATAATTTTGCAAGCATAAAAAGGATTACGCATTTTGCGTAATCCTTTTTAAATGTTGTTAGTCTAGTTTTGAACATCGAATAGGTTTTCAACTATTACTTATTTGACCTCGGTCCTTACAATCAGCCTATTTGATGTTAGGGTTTAGGGTTGGTTGACCTTTGGCGGTCACATTAACATAATTCATCGTCAACTCGACAATATTGTGGTTGTGGTTTAGGCAAATTGCTTAAGATTAACCTTTTGCACAACAATAGAGTCGTGAAGATAAAACCTGTCATTACCATAGTTATAATCATAAA
>CAMHDG010000016.1 GCA_946183815.1 uncultured bacterium
CTTACGGTTTTCCAACCAATCCACGAATTTGGATTACCTTTTCCATAACCATAAAAAATCTCGACATCATTACCTGAAGTAATATCTGCCCCCGAGTGGACATTGATTTTGTTGTTAACAGTTTTTATTAACTCCTGACCCTCATTTGTACCTGCAATAGCAGAATGACACTCGGCATAAGCATATTGAGTTAAGTTAGAATTTGAATTTTGCATAAAATTAATATCTGCCAAACTACCTGCTTCTATTGAGCCACTGTTATCCAGAGTATTATTCACTGTTAAATAAAGTGATGAATATGCTGACGGCTTCCCTGCAAACGCACGTAAGTCGGAAACTGTTCTTACCCACAAATCATCGTTTGAATCAAAATTAATCTCAACTGTATTACCACCAAATAGTTTTGAAGAACTATCAATACTCAATGTATTAGTATTTTTTGTTGTTAATGTATTATACCCTCTTGGGACTGCAACAAAACCTCTGCCCGCAGATTCTATCTTTTGTGCAAAATATGAACGGGATTGAGAATTAACTGTCAATTTATCGGTTGCTTTAATAATTGAGTTTATAATATCAATTTCACTTTGTTGTTGAATTGTATTATTAACCTTAAAATCGTTAGTAGCAATAAACCCGCTTGCTCCGCCAACATACTCAACCCAGCCGGTTCCTTTTGAACGAACAAAAGAAAGGGTCTTCATATCAACATTTTTCGCATTAATTTCAGAATCTTTTATTGTTAATTTTGCATTTGATTTGTATGTATTATTTACATTATTTGTTGTAACTGCAACAAAGCCTCCGCCCTCGTTGCTTGAGGTTTCGTTTACTACAGAGTTGTTTTCCACCTCAAAAGAAACCGTCTTTTCAGAATTGATATTGGTGGAAGTTTCAGATTTTGGAGTTGTACTGCTAATATTTATTTCTGACGTTGTGTCTAAAGTTGTGCTTAAACCGCTTACCGCAACTGCAATAAGTCCGCCCGAAGCATCTGATGACTGTACATCAAAATTATTAGTTGATTTATTGGTGAATTTCAAATTGTTTTCTGATTCGTTATTATCTGTCCTGAAATCTTTTATATTTAATACAGAACTCCCTGTTAATGTATTCGTTAATTGAGAATCACTGACAGAAATAATTCCCCCACCGCCTGATGATTTACTTACAGTAGATTGTCGTGTCGTATCGAAAGTAAAATTACCGCTTAAAACATTGAAATCACCCGCAATACTACCAACAGTATTAGAAATGTTTGTTGCCTCTATTCGTATTCTGCCGCCACCAACTAAACTAAATGTGAATGAATTTAAGTCAGAATTGACAGATGCATTGTGAATTGCATTTACATTAGCATTACCTTTAATTGTATTTGCACCGTCAATATCTACATTCAAATTACTTGTATCTTTCGCATTTGCACTAACACCGCTAACCCCAATAGCCGTTACCTTTGTTGAACCTGCATTTGCAACAGCGGTTGAATCTAAATGAGAATTGATATCAAGTGACTCTGCACTATGGTCTTTCGCTTTTAGGATAGTATTAGATGTAGCAGTGTTTTCTGCATTTGCATCTACCCCTGTATAACAACTTACTAATGTAACACTTACATTATTAATCTCACTTTTTGCAACAAGATTATTACTGCCTGTCTTTTTAGCAGTTTCTATCGTTGTTTTTCCATCATTATCTATTGTCACATCTGCAACATCTGTTTTCCCATCTTTTATCTTATAAATACCCGATGTAAAAGTAGCATTCAGTTTTGAACCCGAGTTGCTCAAACCTACAATCTGCGCTAACGAAACAGCAGTGACATTAGATTTTGAGAAAGCACTCATTGTACCGTAATCTGAAATCATATCCAGACCACTGGTAACAACATTACCTTCAATATCTTTCATAATTGCACTAACAAGAGTACTTGCTTCAACTTCGTTTTTCATAATAGACACAATATTCCCGCCACCTAATTCAACCTTCACGGTTGCCTTCGTTGAGGATAAATCGGTATTAGCAGTAGAATGAAGGTTTAACTTACCTTTTGTATGAATATCTGTCTTACCTGTAACCATCGCAGTTGAATGATTTTTATCAATATTTTCCGCTAAATCAACCCCGACAATTTCACTGCCTGTTACAACAACTGTTGTTGCATCTATTGTTGAATTAGAAGTAGAATTAGACACAACATCAATACCTGATTTTGATAATACAGCCGTTTCTTTTACCTCGTTTTCTGATTTAGGAGAACCTATTTGTGAAACAGTTTCAGAATTATTATTATAAATAGAACTACCGCCTGAGAATGTTATGCCTGACACATCAACTCTTGTACTTGTTATTTTTACATTAGAGGTAGATTTTGAATCAAGTGACACCTTGCCTTCCGTACTGTTAACCGTACCGCCAGAAACGCTTGAAATTGTATTAGATGCCAAATCAATATCTTTTACACCGACACTGCCTGAGCCGATACCTACAGTGACTGTCACATTAGACAAATTAAGGGAGTCATTATTTCCTCTGCCTTTTATCTTTGATTCTGATTTTATATCAATATTATTTGTTGCGGTTAAATTAGCATCAATATTTGATACCGCCCCTGAGTCAACCTTTGTATCACCTGTTATGGTTGGAACATATTGAGAATCCAATCTTGATATAACATCATTGATTTTGCTCTTCTTTTCCGAATCGGTATATGAACCCGCCTTTTTGCCTGATTTAATCAGAACATAATCGCCTGCAAGCCCGACAAACCCTGCTGATACCCCGACATTAGTCTTGTCATACTCTAATAAAGTGTCGGATTTTAAACTTACGCTATTCGCTATAATCTCGCCACCGTTGTTCACCTCTTGAGTTGACTGCTCCTCACCTGTTTGAGTAGATCTGTCAGGTACATCAGGAACATTTAACACAGTTGATTTAATCTCTGATTTTGCGATACCGTTATTCCATGTCATATCAAGCGTAACCCCTGCAGCCACACCCAGACCTGCTATTTGAACCATACCCATTGTATTTTTTATATCAGAATCATCTCTTGAATTAATACCAATAGAACCAACACCACTCATCTTTTTCAATTTTGCATCAATATATGAAAGTGTTTCTGTTTCGATATTTGTAGATATGGCATTTACACCGACATCTGCACCTATTGCAGCACCACCTATGCCGATATTTATATTATCTAATCTCCTTTCGGAGTTTGCATTAAGAGTAAGGCTTCCCATTATTTCCGAACTTGTATTTTCTACATAAGTTTTAACCTTATTTGAGTAATTTGTATAAATAACGTTAGTTGATAGCGATGCTCCCATGCCTGCAAATGACACATTACCGGTTGTATTAGTCATCCCGTCATATCTGTATTTATTTTCGTCATTATTTACATTCGCAGTAATTTTAACATCGCCTGATTTTGTGATTGTTGAATTTATAATATACCCTTCAACTTCTGATGTTATAGTATTAGAGATAACGTTTGCAAGAATAGTTGCACCTTGCCCTGCAATACCTGCCGTAAAAATAGCATTTGTCGTACTGATTACCGAATCTGTTGCAATATTGATTCCGCCTGATGTGTTTATGGTTGAGCCGACAATGTAAGATTTACTCTTATTACCCAACTGATTTCTGATTGCATAACCTGCAAGATTTGCACCCTGACCGGCAAAAGAAATCCCTGCAACCGCACTCAAATTATCAATATTATCAAATGAACTTAATTTAATATCACCGCCGTTTATAGTTGAGCCTTCAATTTTAGAGAATGTTTCGCCCGTAAAATTATTTATTATAACAGCAACATTAGCCTCTAAACCTTGACCTACTCCACCACCTGCAAGCAGGATATTATTTATCATAATATTATGTTGTGAATTTGCATTTGCACCTTCTTCTGCTGTTGTATTTGTGATATAAGAATAAACTTTATCATTAATATCATTTTTATCGACAACAACACCAATACCTGCACCTTGACCTGCACCTTGACCTGATACAACAAGTTGGTTCAAATTCATATTTGATTGTGCGTCAGTAGTTATCGCACCACTATTTACTGTTGTCTGATTTGCTTGGGCAGTTACTGTTTCAGATAAATTATTAACAACACCAACCCCGCTTAAACTTGCGTGTCCTGAACCTACAACCGCAGCAACCGCATCAAAATTTGTAAAATCTTGTTTTGCATTGACTGTTGTACCATTTTTAGCGGAAACGACAGAGTTATCAATCTTTGCTGTCAAAGAGCCCGCTGTTTTATTTACTATGATACTGCCTGTAACAGCAGCCGTTCCGCTCGCAGATACATTGATTGCCCCAACGATTGGTGCGAGTTTGCCTAAATCGTTCTCTGTAATTACAGAACGACTATTATCAGTTTTGTTTACCCCTTGGTTTTTATAGGCATCAGTACTTTTAAACCAATCCCTAAAGAACGCTGTTTTGTTTTTACCTGCAATTCTGTTGAAACCTCGGTCAGCAAAAACCTCAAATTTACCGTTATTAGAAGTAACATCAGATTTATAAATTCCTGATTCGATAGTAGAACTAATGACATTTGCTATTCCTAAGCCACTAATACCGACTTTACCTGATGCCCCAACGGAAAGCAAATATTCTCTTGCTTCATAATCAGAATCAGATTTAACCTCTATATCACTCTCTGACGTAATCTTTGTATTTTTATTTGTACTGTTATCTCCAACTAATGCCTTAGTTGTATCCGCAAAAAGATTCATATACAATATTGCTCCAATAGATGCTGTACCTGAACCTGCAACAGATACACTAACTCCAAGGCTGTCATTCATCTGATTAGAATTAACGGCAACTTTATTTGCGACAACCTCAGAGCCTATTATGCTTGAAGTTGTTTTATCATCAATCTTATTAACATAAGCAGAACCGTTGATTGCAACTTTACCGGAACCTGAACCGCCAACTATAACAGCATGAGAAAGTTTTTTAGTATTAGCCTCAACACTCAAATCACCTGATAAATATTGATTTCCTCCCGTCAATGTTGCCTGAGTATCAGTACCTCCAATAATAACGACTACATTTGAACCAACGGCAACCTGACCGCTTGCAGAGAATTGACCTGCTATCATATTCATTAACGTATAATCATCGGCAGATATTTTAAGTGATGATGCTTTATTATCTAATGTACCTAAATTAACATCTTCAACATTTGCCTTTATTATATTATCAAGCACTCTTACCAAAATAGAGCCTGACGCAGAAACCTTATCCCCATGAGCCAAACTATATGCCATATTCCAATTTTTAAAAGATGAACTATGTTCAAATCCTGCCCCATAAGAAGAAGAATCCTTGCTCATTTCTGACTCATCCCAAGTTTTGTCAGTTTTTTGTGTTCCGCCCAAGGAATTATCAGCAGTCGCCTTAACTGTCACATCTGTGGCAGACACAGTATTTCCCTTAACCTCGGAGGTTACTTTTTTATTCAAATAATCGTAAAAAACTGTTGCACCAATACCCACAACACCGCCTGAATATTGAAGAACACCACCACGTTCATATATAGTAGTCACATCAGATGCAAGAACATCAAATGCACCCGTTGTAATAATATCACCGTAAACATCTGCCATTGTCGTGTTTTTAACAATATTGACAACCACATCCGCTGCAATCCCGTTTCCGTTGTTTGTATTAATACCTATTGCAATCGGAATATAATCTAATTTTTCTTGTGAATTAGCCTCTACACTCACACTTTTTGAACTATTGATTTTTGAATTTTTTTCTATATTTGATTTGACAGTATTAATATAATTTGTTGCAATAATACTTGCCCCGATACCCAAACCATCTTTAGTCTTATCTGCCACCGCAGTAATACCTTCGCTTTTGCTGTCATAACCTGAATATATACTAACTGCTCCATTTGAATTTAATTCATATTTGCCAAAAATTCCTGATTCAACATCTTGCTTAAATATACTTATAATACCGTTAGCAATAATTGCTAAAGATGTACTGTCGCCATTCTGAATACCTAAATTAACAGTAAGGAACTGCCTTTCATCTTTTGAATTAGCCTTAACCTCAACAGAATTAGATTTTTCAATCTTTCCGCTTTGTGAGTTTTCATCGTTTGATGTTCCCTCAATTTTAGCACTAATTTTACTGTTATCTACAACAATAACAGAACCAATACCAACACCAGCACTATTTTGGGCAGATGAATACTCTACTCCGCCTGTCAAAGTTTGCCCTGTCAGTTTTGAATCAGCATTAACCTTAACATCTCCGCCTGCAGACACTATTGAATCCTGTAACAGTGCCGTAACCTCATTACCCAATATTTCAAGCCCCAAAGCACCATCAATATTAAATGAGAATTTTGCACCTGTTGTGATTGCACCTGCGATACCTATTGAGTGAGTATCTTGAGTTAAGTCAGAATGAATAGTAAGGTCTTTAATATTCTTTAATTCTTTATTTCCCGTAACTTCTGCAATAACCTTTTGTTTAAGTTGATTTAAGTTACCCGCAACACCTGCACCAATAGAAACACTTGTATTATTTGTTCCTTGTGTATAACCCAAATCGCCTGCGGCATTCCATATAACAGATGTTGATTTTGCTTCTGCTTTTACATCAATATCATTTGCATCACCGGTTTTAGCACTTACAGATGTATTTTGAATTGACGCCTGAGTTGTATCTTCTAATTTTACTGTATTAAAAGACCCTCCAAGTGCAGCCTGAACTGCGGCTTTCTGTCCTTTAGCAACACCTACGCCAACTGCAACATTAACAATATCGTGGTTGTTTTTTGAAATAACATTCAAGTTTTTAGCACTGTCAGATGTGAATACAACCGTTGAATTGTTAATATCAGCAATAGATTTACCCGCATCTTTATAAACTAAAACAGCAGCACCACCGCCAATATTACCTGATTTTGCAAGCCCGCCCAGAACATTTACAACAAAATTATCTCTGTCAGCGGTTGTGTTCAAAGATTTACCGACATTAATATTAGAATTTGTAATTTCCGAAGTCGTTTCCGTTAAATCGTTATATATTCCTATTGTACCTGCTATTGCAATAGAAAAGTTCTTCTTTGCTGTTTCATCCCCTGCACCATCCGCCATTTTACCGTTATTATCCCCGGGGTTATTTGCGTTATTTCCACCTGAATTTGACTTTATATTACCATCGTTGTCAACCGTATTGTTTTGGTTTGATATATTATCTTTATTCGTTTTAGCGTTATCCGCCCCAACAGTATTTGGATTTTCTTCCTTAAACAAATTATTCAAATTCATAACATCTTCAGCATCATCGTCTGCTGCATCCATTTCATCCATCCAGTTACCAACATTGGCAGTCGGATGCGGAGCAGGGGATTCATCATTACTTGCACCGTCATTAGAATTATTATTAGAATCGCCGGCCGCAGGAGCAGGTTCACCTGACACGTCATTATTGCTGCCTGTATTACTGTCATTATTAGAAACACCTGCATCTGAATTAGATTTTTTCTGTGTATTCTTATCAGGAGAAACTCCACCATTAAAAGCACCTGCAAGCAAAACATCTATTTTCTTTGAGTCTGTCTTTGCTTCAACCGTGACACTATCCTTTGCAGTCACTGTAGAGTTATTAATATATGCTTTTGTTTTCTTACTGTTGTTTGCAACATCAACAGATGCTCCGACAGACACACCAGAACCTTCACCGTTAGCATTAACACCTAAAAGAGAAACACTTAAAATGCTATCTTTTACATCTCTTTCATCACCAACTGAAAGTTGATTTGTATCCTCATCAAGTTCAACAGGGTCGCCACTTTCTCCATTTTCGGCTTCACCCGATTTTTTAGGAGTAATTTTTGCTTTACCGGCGGTAACAATAATATTATCAGCACTTATATTTTCTGAATTATCAATATATGCTTTTGTACTGCCTTTAATTCTTTGAACATTTACACTACCATCAACAGCAAGAGTTTTTGACTTTGCACCTGTTACCAATAAATTAACGTACGCTTCTTCCTGAGCAGAAGCAATATTTATATTACCACCATCTGCTGTTACAGTTGAATTATTAATATAAGCCTTTGCATCATTTGTAAAAGTCTCAACAAGAACAGAACCGCCTATGCCATAACTCGAAGTAAGATTCAAATCAGGTTTTGTTGTAATAAGATTATTTAACTCTGTAATCAAAAAATCGACCTTACCTGATGCATTATAATTAACAATAGAATTTGCGGCATTAATATTTATACCGCCGTTAGAATTAACTTTTGACCCGTCAATAAAGGCATTAGTGGTATTGTTCAAACTATGAGCGACAATAGAGCCGGAAATACCCAGATTTTCGCCTGCACCCTGTGCTTCCGCATAGTTATTAAATAAACCGTCTAATGAGATTTTATTGTTTCTAATAAACTTTACAGGGTCATCCCCAATACCCGCCTTAATTTTTGCAAAACTATCCTTTTTCAAAATTTCATCAAGTTGTGTATGCAGAAAATCAACATTCCAATCAGTAACTGAACTTTCACCTTGATCAAAACTTGCACCAATCGATAAATTTAATTGTTTAGTTGGATCTGAGCCGACTTTTTGCCCAATTTTTAATTCCATAGGATTCATAGGAAGTTGAGTTGTTGCATTAATTGTCACATCACCATCTGCCGTAATTTGAGAATCATCAACAACTTTTGCATTATTAGTGTTGTTTTCATCATTAACAACAACAGCAACGCCAACACTGTAACTGTTACCCGCTGTTGCATAAGCCTCTGCTCCATTTGCCATCAAATCAAGCATGTTAGACTCAACACTAACATTTTTAGCATCAACGGTTGAACCACTAATTGATGCGGTTGAAGTGTTGTGTTCATTGTTCCAAATAGCAGAACCTGAAATTTCAAGTTTTAATTTATCTAAAGCATCGCCGATTTTATCTTTCACTTTGCCTAAGACCTTTTTGTTCAACCATTCGTAAGCCAATATTGAATACGAAGGAGTGAAAGTCCCTGTTTTTGAACTAACTGTTTTTGGGCCGTCACCTGCTTTGACTTCTGTTTCAAGATAATTATCAAAATAATTAATATTTTGAGATAAAAGATTTACATCATTTTTTGCTTTAATAACAGAACTATCTTTTATTTCAGCATTAGAATTTGTAGAAATATGACTGATTAAAACTGCCGCTGCAATCCCCGTTTTATCAGCATCAGTACCTATGTAAGATATGTTTTTGAGATTAACTTCGCCTTGATTAAAACCGATTGCATTGATTGTCAAATCGCCTGTTTCAATATTAGAACCACTAATTTTGACATTAGCATCAGAGATAATTGAATTATTTAACAATACTAAATTATAGGAATCAACTCTCTTTTTTGTTTGTGGTTCGCTATCATTACCGGAGTTTCCTTCTCCTGAGCCTGTCCCTGAGCCACTATCAGAACCAGAGCCGTTTCCAGAATCAGAGCCGGAACCGTTTCCCGAATCAGAACCTGAGTCGGGATTATCATTTTCTGAACCGCTATTATTTGAATCACCTGCAGTTGGAGCAGGGTCACCTGAAGAATCGTTGTTGTTAGAATCATTTGTAGCAGGTGTTGTATCACCTGATGAACCATTATTGTTATTATCATTACCGGAATTACCGCTTCCTGAACCGGAATTACCGCCATCATTATTTGAGTCGCCATCTGAACCTTTTTTATCCTTCATGTCAGATGGTGTATCGGCTTTCGCTGATATGAACTTTGTACTGTCATATTTTATAGTATTAGATGTCTTACTATAAGCATTCACATCAACTTTTCCGCTATCTGCTGTTTTTATGGTTGAACCCGTTATATCAACACTTGAATCTGATTTTGCACCCAAACCATACATAAACAGTTTATATGAATCTAAATCACCTGTGGCAATTTTTGTTGTTGAAGATGCATTTGATTCAATCTTAACAGAATTTTTCGCTAATATTTTTGAATCATCAGAAATGGTAATTTTAGCAATGGAAGAAGCCCCATCAAGATATGAATATGCCTTATCACTAAAATATTGAGTTACCATATCCGCAGCATCAGGGGCATCATGTCCAATATCAACGCCCATTTTTTCTAATATATTAGTCAAAACCTCTGATGCATCACTCAAAACACTATCTTTTAGAGCATTGAGCCACTTTTCCCATATCGGATCTAAAAGTTGAATATAGTTTGTTGATTTATTTGTTGCTTTCGCAGTTATAGAAACTTTTTCCCCGGCAATTTTAGAATTTTTAATTGTAACGGTTGCTTTTGCCTCATCAGCCATCCCCTTAAATGAGTTAGGTATTATCTTTCCTGATGTTGTATCGCTCGTACCTGTTTTAGTTCCAGTACTTGAATTATAATTATTAATAGCATCTGCATCTACAATCTTTGAGGATGTTGCATTTGCTTGAATATCGACCTCATTAGATATAATAGTGGCATCTTCTATTTCTATTGCGGAAGCATCAGATGATAAAGAAGATTTATCATAAGTGCTATCTTTTGCGTAAGCCTTGGTAGCACTATCACCGGTTCCCGTAGTTGTAGTTTTTAAACCGACATTGACATTCACAGCCTCTGTTTTATTATCCTCAGTTTGAGTTGTTATAATTTCTTCATTTGCTCTGTTCGTAACTAAAGCAACTTTACCGTCTTCAAGTGCCATACCATTTGCACTCGTAACATCGATGTTAACAAGCGAATTAAATAAAGTTTCCGCCATTTCCAAATCAGTGATTTCGCTTTGGTTTTGCACTCCTGCAAATATGGCAGGATTTCCTCCTTCAGTTGAATCTTTCTTAACAGTAACATTTCTTCCGTAAGCCTCAACTGATTCTTTTGCAAAAATTTTACCATTGACGGTAATTGTACCTGATGAGTTTGTTATAAGGCTTTTATAGTTTGCATTATTTTTATCATACTCAATACGTGATAAGTGCGAATCATTTTCATATAATTTTTTAAAAGCGTTATAAGAGTTTTGAGAAGGTGCCATTAAGGTAAGAGCGCCGACATTTAAAACACCTGATGCCCCTATAACAATACCTTGAGGGGAAACAAAAATGGCGTGTCCGTTATAGAAGTTATTACCCTTCATTGTATTAACAATACCGTTAATATTTACTCTGTTATCAACAAGGTTAACAAATTTTGAATATTCTTTGTTTGCTTTAGTTCTATATAAAAGGTTGGCTATATCCCCTTTATCGAGTTTAAAGTTATTATAATGTCTAAACCCTGTTGAGCCTGACACTTTTGCAGCCTCAATATTATACGTGTTACCCGTACCAGTAGGTGTAACCCCTGTGATATCAGATGCTAAAGCCTTGATTGGCAACGCATACATAAAAAATATTGCAAAAGATAATATCCCTGCAAAAATCCTTTTAGGATTAAAATTGAAAATAGCCATTTATAGTTAACCTTTCGTAAATTATTTGTATATTACATGTGATAATAGTTGAATATATATCATATTAAATTATAAAGAAAAAACAACTATTTTTGATAGTTTGTAACGAATTAATTCCATATTTGTTACACAAAATAAACCTCTGATAAAAGCCGTATAATAAGGAAAACGAATAAACACACAAACGATAAAATTGCTCAATATTAACATAATTTATTTACTAATTTAAGAATACTTTTTCAATAAAAAAATAAGTAGTAACATACGAGTAGTCGAAGCCCGCCCTGAATTTTCGCAACAAAAAAGAGGTAATCTTTTCATTTACCTCTTTTAAATTCGGAGAAGGTG
>CAMHDG010000017.1 GCA_946183815.1 uncultured bacterium
TTATACCGGTCAAAATAAAATTGCTTATTCAAAAATATTTAAGTACGTAACTACTTATAATAGTGAAAATGGATATTTTACATTTGTGCGTGGTTCTTCAGAAAACCATACGAGTTATAATCCATCAGTATTTGCAGGTCAGGTAAGTCAGTTGGCAGGTCAATACGGGGCTTTAACAGAAACTTTTAATATCGCTTTTGAACATAGTGATATGTATATGAATATGCCTCGTGACAGAAGAAAAGCCGAAGAAAACAAAAACAGATATGCTTTTGATTCTGTTCCGACTGCAGGCATGTTTTCACCTATTATGACAAGATCAACAGATAGAGGTTTTTGGGTAAAACCTTATGCTGTTTTTGAAAGTGTTCCGTTAAAACACGGTCCGAAGGTTTCTAATATCAACTATGGGACTCTGTTTGGTTATGACACACCTATACAGAGGATAAGAAACGGCTTTGATAGAGTGTTTACTTATTATATTGGTTACAACGGCTCTTATCAGAGTTATGACCGCAATGATGTTATTCAGAACGGCGGCTTAATAGGGATGACAACAACTTTATATAAGGGGAACTTCTTTAACGCAACAACATTAACTGCAGGTGCATCTATTGCAAATGATTCGGGAAAATTCGGCAGTTCTGATTTTGTTTCAATGGTAGCAGGTATTGGTAATAAATTGGGTTATAATTGGGAATTAAAGCAAGGCAGATTTATTATTCAGCCTTATTTATTCCTCGGGTATGCTTTTGTTAATTCATTTGATTATAAAAACGGAGCAGGTGTAAAAATTAAGACTGCACCTATGAATGATATACAAATAGCACCGGGAATTAAGTTTATAGGCAACACAAGAAGAGGATGGCAGCCATATTTAGGTGTTCAGTTTGTATGTAATTGCTTTATCCAGTCAGAATCAAAAGCAAATAATGTAAGATTACCTGAAATGTATATAGACCCTTATATTCAGTATGGTTTGGGTATCCAGAAAGTATTTCAGGACAGATTTACTTTCTTTGGACAGGCAATGGTCAGAAACGGCGGAAGAAACGGGGTTTCTGTGACGGCAGGTTTGCGCTGGATATTAGGCAGATAATAGGGCAATTTTGTTATAAAAAATGTCTTTATAACAATATGGGAATAAGTGGCACAAATTCTAATATTTATTCCGATAAAAATATCGGTTATCCGTCATATAATGCTGTCCAGATTAATATGAGCAAACCAACGGTTAATGCTCCATCTGCTCCTGTTATATATGATTATCCTCAATCTGACGGACAGATATATTATCCTCCGGTAAATTCACCAAAATTTACTCATAATACAGTGACACGAACCCCGTCAGGTGTTAAAGATTTTGATAATTATTCAGAGATTGATAAGAATGGTAAGGAGATTGCATCAATAAAATACTCATCTGATAACGGTGGTATTGTTCAAAAAATAACAACGGAAGCCCCTGATGGTGTAAAACTTGAAAAAACGCTTAAAAACTCGCCTAATTTTAAGCAGTCACATATTCTTATAAAGGATAAAGATGGAAAAGTCCTGTTATCAAAAGAAAAGACTTATGAAAAAATAGACGACAACAGTGCAAGAAGTGTCGTAAACGGTGAAACATATAATATATCAGGTTTAAGCGGAAATGTTTTAAGTATTGAGCATAACGGTGAAACAACAAAACTTGATTTAGACAAAATGCTAAATCAAGATGTAAAAATTCTTCAGTTACGTGTTTCAGCGGAAAAATTGCCGATAAGAAACGAAAAAATCACTGAGGAGGAAAAACAAAAGTTATATAATCGAATAAAATCTCTTGGAGGAGATGATTTAGTCAGATTATCAAAGAGTGTGGAAACTTTGCAATTCCTCGATGAAAAGAGTATTGAATCGTTCTTTTTAGATAATGGAAAGACTTTGTTGTTGAGTCCGAATGATTGGGAAAATACTCATTTGGTAACGGAACACGAATTAGGTCACGCTATAAATCATTCTAAAACGGTCACTAATTTGTCCGAAGATAAAGATTTTATTAGTGTTCGTGAATATGAAAAACAAAACTTTAATAAGTACGCTGATTTAAAGGATAAGGATAAATTCTTTGCGGATAAGTTTATAAATGGAAATCCAGATTTGGCGTGGGCAGATGTTAATTATGATTTAGATGCGGAGCAGGTCAATTTAAGGGATGAAACTTTTGCCGAATGTTATAATAATCTGAACACAATGGATATTATTCATTATGGAGAAGAAGTTCTGCCGGAAAGAACAATGTCTTTGTTTAAATATATGCCAAGAACCATGGTAGAGGCTGAGAGATTATCACAAATTTAGTTTTTTTTGCAGACTTATATAATTTATCCCATAAAAAATAGTAGGACTCTGCCGAACAAAACAATTAAGTATTGTTTTGAAAGAGTGATTTGAATTCTAAAAAATAAAATTATTCTATAAAAAATACAAGGGAGAGAATAGTACTATTTACCCCCGAGACCTCACGGACTCTGCCGAGCAAAAACGATTAATAATCGTTTCTGTGAGAGGGAGTCGTGCGCTACACGAAACCCAGTAAAATACCTTTTACTTGGTTGAGTGAGTTGTCTTAAGGACAACTAGCGTACTGCGATTACCCGTGAGCATAAAAAAAATAGCAAGACTCTGCCGAGTGCAACAATTAATTATTGTTGCAGGAGAGGGATTTGAACTCTTATAAATATATTTACCACAAAAAAAATAGCAAGGGAGAGATTCGAACTCTCGACCTCACGGGTATGAGCCGTGCGCTCTCACCAACTGAGCTACCTTGCCATAAGTGTGTTATTAAATTGTCATTGGTTGCCCAACGGAATTTATTATCACACAACCATATTAAAATTTCAAGTATTTATTTTCTTTAATCTATTGTAGATATAGGATAAATGCTTTTATACAGTTTAACCATATTCAAATCTATGTCTGCATAGAACCCGCCCTGTTCTGTTTTGGCATCAGACAAAATTTCAGTTGTCGGTGCAACAATGAGTGATTCTCCGATGCAGCCGTTAGCCCACTGGTTGCATGAAACTATATAAACAAGGTTATCAAAGGCTCTTGTTCGGTTGATTGCCCGCCACATTTCCTGTGCGTTTTTCAGTGCCAATTTGTTGTTAAAAATTTCTTCAGGTACAAGCCATGCGGTAGGTAATACAATTATTTCCGCTCCTGATTTTGCAAGTTCTTTGTAATGAAGCGGATAGCGAATATCATAGCAGATTCCAAGTCCGATTTTTCCTATATCCAAATCAACTGTGATTATTTTATCTCCTGCTGTTATGCGTTCGCCCTCAGTGCCTCCCATGTAGTTATAAAGGTGAATTTTTCTGTATTTACCAGCAATATTCCCGTTTCTGTCGATTATAAAAGAGGTATTATATAGTTTTTCCCCCGATTTTTCTATAACCGTACCGGCAACGATATTTGTATTATATTTCTTTGCCAGTTTGCAGATACGGGAGATTGTTTCCCCTCCCTGTTCGTTTTCAGGTTCGTTCAGAAAAGAGTTATGGTCTATCCCTGTTGAGAAAAATTCGGGTAATACGACCAAATCTAATTTTTTGTCAGAACTTTTTTCAAGATAATATTCAACCTTTTTTAGATTAATATCTTTTTTTGATAAGGTTGGTTTAAATTGTATATTAAGTATTCCTGTCATAGTTTATCCTCGCTATAACAATTATAATACACAAGTATTCAGTCGTGGTTAAGATTTTTTTGCTGTTTTCTTAATAAGGGAATTAACATAATCAGAGGTTTCTTTCAGTACTCCAAAGGCAGATGTAAAAAGACCCTCTTTAACAGTTTCTTCCCCAACGGTTGCTCTTAAATATTCCATCGGAACATTAGAGCCTGCTCTTACGAATGTACCTGTATGCAGGTGGATATTAGGTTTTTTGCCTTTCTGTCCTGCAATGATTTCGTTTGCTTTCTCTACCTTTTTGGGTGAAATCGTTCTGTTGAGGTATAACAACGCTTTTTCGCTTGCGATGTAGTCCCCAAAGTGTGGCTGATAACTTTTTGTATAATCGTTGGTGATTCTCATAAAATTTTCCTTTTAATTTAATTCCCAAAATAGTTTTATATTAAAAATAATAAAAGTTCAAGATGTTGGCAAAAAATTTTATTTAGGGGTATTTAACTGGTATAATGATAGGTATTCAATCAAAAACGGGATATTTAGCAATCAACACTTACAAAATTCAGAACAGAAACAATGTTACATTTTGTGGGGCAAATCTTGGCGTTGACAGATTTGAAAAAAACACTGAAACGCCAAAAACATTAACTATATTTGACCCTTACTCTATGAAAGTAATTACAGATAATATTGACATTGATACCAATGCAGAGCAAGATATTCTACTCGAAACAAAAAATATATTCGGAAGAAAAGAGGGGGTATCCTTACACTACAGCCCCGAGTCAAGAGGAATCTTAACAGATACCGATAACGGTAAAAAAATTGAAACAGTAATTCTACTATCTGAAAACCCTAAAGATGAAAACCAATTTACTTATCACTTTATGTCAGAAGATTTGAGCAGTGAATACGGATATGCCTGTATGTCAAAAAATGTCGATACAAAAAATAAAGGAGTATTTGAAAACAAAATAAATCGTTTATCAAAAAAAATAAAACAACTTTTACCGAATACTGAACCTTGCAATAGGCAAGATATCTTAAAAGATTATAAAAATAAAGTTGAAGGGGATAGAATTGAGATAGAATACAGTCAAAATCTGTGCCCTGATAAAATTTCAGGAGTCGGAAAACTGGCTGAGAAACTTGCTGTTAAATATTGCCTTGAGAACCAAATTGAACCCAATATTGTGTTTTATTCAATGAATAATTCACATATCCAAAACTGCAAAAGAGGAAATCTGTTTTTACCATTAGAAGAACACTCTGAAATATCAAAAGAGTTCTATAAAAAGTATGGAACAAATAATGTTAACACGATAATGGAAACATTAGAAAAAAAAGGGAGATTAACCACGGAAGAAACAAAAAACTGGGGTGATTTAGGAATGTATGTCCCAAAACAAAAAGTAGATGAATATTCAGACAACTATAAGTGCATTAATTTTAATATGGAAAGCCCATTTAGAGCAAAAGAGTTTTACTCCGCTCAAGTTCATATTGATATGGAACATCCAAGAACATTTGTTCTTACAAACAAAGATAATAATGAAATACAGGTTAAGTATGACCCAAAAATGAAAGGTCATCTGATAGATAAAATGAGCGGTCAACCTCTTGAAACTTATATTTTGCAAGTAACTGATGAGAATGAACCGGATGAGGATGGTTTTGTCTTTATGTCAAAAGACTTGAATACAAAATATGGTTTTGTCGAATTAGACAAAGACTATGAAAATTATGATGAGGACTTATATCTTGATTACAAAAAACAAGGTCTTGTCGGTGACAGAGTTGTAGTTGCGTATTTAAAAAATGAAAAGAAAGCAAAAGTCGGCGGAGTCGGTAAACTGGCGGACAGAATTGCTGTAAAATATTGTAAAGATAACGGAATAGACCCGCCTGTTATTATTTCGCACGCTGCAGAAGGCTCACATGTCGCGCATTATTTGAGAGGAAAGCGTTTTGTTCCTCCGTATAAATCACAACTGGAATACAGTAGTTTAAAGGACAGGTATGGAGAGGCTAACCCTAACAGAATACTAAAACAACTTATAAAGCAATCTAAAAAAGATGGCGAACCCGTTAATATCAGGGGTTGGGGTGATCTAGATCTTGTTATGTACCTTCCAAAAAACTTAATTGATAAGTATTCACAAGAAGGAATTATTTAAACTTAACCATTAAATAACCGTATTTTTTCCTTGCCACGAGTTACGGCGAATAAATTCCCTGTCTATTTTATTAAGAGCATCCAGTTTTTTACCTATCCAGCGTGGAGCAATAAGTTCCCGTTTTAGTCCGTTTCCTGCTAACCTGTGAATAGTCGTTTCAGGTGGCAAATATTCTAAAAAGTCGCAGACAGTGTTTATATAATCGTCTTCCGACATAAAATCAATTTCACCTCTTTTATATAAATCAGCAAGTTTCGTTCCCTCAAGAGCACAGAGCATGTGTATTTTTACCCCGTCAACCCTCAGATCTGCAAGTCGTTGCGCAGTTTGCATCATCTCATCGTGGGTTTCCCACAGCCCTAATATAACGTGAACGCACACGTTTATCCCGTATTCTTTTGTTTTTTCATACATTTTAACAAAGGTTTCGTAATCGTGACCTCTGTTTATTTTTTTTAGAGTTTTGTTGTGGGAGGATTGTAACCCGTATTCAAGCCATGTGTAGTAATCGTCTTTATATGAGGAAATGAGTTTTAGTTTGTCCTCATCAACACAGTCGGGGCGAGTGCCTATTGAAATTCCTACAATGTCTTTATGGTTAAGCGAGGCATCATAGATTACTTTTAGTTCGCTAACAGGCTTATATGTGTTTGAATAGGCTTGAAAATATGCCATAAACTTTTCTGCCTTGAATCTTTTAGCAAGAGTTTCCGCACCTGTTTTAACCTGTTCTTCTACGGATAGTACGTTAGAATGAGCCTGTGAAAAACTCCCGCTCTCATCACAAAAAATACACCCGCCTTTAGAGATTGTACCATCTCTATTCGGGCACGAAAACCCTGCATCAATAGTTATCTTATACACTTTAGCGCCAAACTTATTTTTAAGAAAGGCGCTAAACTGATTATATCTTTTATCTGTTCCGTTGAAGTTCATAGGGACTAATTATTGTTGCCCTCGTCTTCATCTTTAATCGGATAAACGTAGTGTTCACCACAGTTTGGACAAACAACTTCCTGTTGTTTTCCGTCTTCAGTTTGTGCTACTTCAAACAAGGTCTTGCAACCTGATTGAGTACATCTTATTGCCCATGAAGGTCTTACTAATCTTGCCATAAAAATCTCCTTATTTAACTATACCAGTATGATACCATTATTTGCCCCTGTTGTAAATAATGTAAATAAAAAAGCGGTAACCATAAGATTACCGCATAAATTTTTTTCAATGTTATTAGACAATACCCTGAGCCTTCATAGCGTTAGCCAGTTTAGTGAAAGCAGCAATATTCGCACCTGCAACGTAGTTGTCTTTAAGCCCGTATTTTTCAGATGCTTCTTTACATGCTTTGAAGATATTTGTCATAATAGTGTCGAGTTTTGCTTCAACTTCTTCAAAAGTATAATAGTATCTCATACTATTTTGAGTCATTTCAATAGCAGATGTTGCAACCCCGCCCGCATTAGATGCTTTTGCAGGAGCAACAAGTACTTTATTTTCCTGAAGATATTTTGTTGCTTCTTCCGAACAAGGCATATTAGCACCTTCTCCAACTGCAATAACTCCATTTTTAACAAGTGTTTTTGCATCTTCAAGGATTAATTCGTTTTGAGTTGCACAAGGTAGTGCAATATCGGTTTTGATTGTCCAAACAGGGTTTTCAGAACCTGATTTTTCAATATAGGTGGCATTTGGATGGCATTCTCTGTATTCCTTAATTCTGCCACGTTCAACCTCTTTTATCTCTTTAACACAGTCTAAATCGATTCCGTCAGGATCATAGATGCAACCGTTTGAATCACTCATTGCAACAACTTTTGCTCCCATAGACTGTGCTTTTTCACAAGCATAAATCGCAACGTTTCCCGACCCCGATATTGTAACAGTTTTGCCAGCAATTTCTATATTGTGAGCATTAAGCATCTCTCTCATAAAGAACATAAGACCATAGCCTGTTGCCTCTTTTCTTGCAAGTGAACCGCCATAAACAATGTCCTTACCTGTTAGAACACCGCCTTCATAAGCGTTTCTGATACGTTTGTATTGACCGAATAAATAACCTATTTCTCTTCCGCCAACACCTATATCGCCCGCAGGTACGTCAACATCTTGCCCGATATGACGGTACAATTCTGTCATAAAACTTTGACAAAATCTCATGATTTCTCCGTCAGATTTTCCTTTAGGGTCAAAGTCGCTACCACCTTTACCCCCGCCTATTGGCAAGCCCGTAAGCGCATTTTTAAATATTTGTTCAAATCCTAAAAATTTCATTATGCTTAAATTAACACTCGGGTGAAATCTTAAACCACCTTTGTATGGACCGATTAGAGAACTGAATTGAACTCTGTAACCTCTGTTGACAACAATTTCGCCCTTGTCGTTTACCCAAGGTACTCTGAATAATATTGTTCTTTCAGGCTCTGTCATTCTTTCTAAAATAGCCAGTTTTTCATAATCTATCTCTTTTGCGTCAAGTACAGGCTCAATGGTTGTAAGTACTTCGTGTACTGCCTGTAAAAACTCAGGTTCAGTTGAGTTTCTCTCTCCGATTTTTTCCAATACATTACATAAATAGTCGTTCATATCATATTCCTTCTTCTTTTTCCTGTTTTATTCTATATTATTAATAACCCTATTTTCAAGTAAAATTAAAAATCTTTATATAATTTTTATTTGAGTATAATCTAAACAGGCGGTGGTAATAGAGAGTATTGATAAAAAATTACCGTTGATGTTAAATAAATTTATGAAGAGAAAACAAACGATATTACTAATTTTTTATATATTTTTATGCTTTTTATTGTATAAGATAATATTTAACACTTTTATCTCAAATAACACTACAAATGTTGATTCTTCGGACTTAATAAATAATGAAAAGGTAAGCCCGCAGAAACTTTACGACAAATCGTGGTCTGTTATAAAAAAAGATTATATAGATTCATCGTGCAACTCACAAAACTGGAAAAAGTGGCGACACCGTTATGACGGCAAATTAAAGACAGACGAGGATGCAAGAGTTGCTATCGAAACAATGGTCGCAAGTTTAGACGATAGTTATACAAGATTTTTGTCTAATAAAGAGTATTTAGAACAGTTCAATTCTATTGATTCTCATATATCAGGTATAGGTGTTCATATAATGTCGATAGCAGGCAAAATTACTGTTTATGGTGTTATGGAAGATACTCCTGCTCAAAAATCAGGGTTGTTGGCAGACGATGTTATATTAGAGGTTGACGGGAAAAGTGTTAGCGGTATGCATATATCCAAAGTTGCTGATGTGGTAAGAGGCAAGGTTGGCTCTTATGTTACCTTGAAGATTAAGCGTGGGAATAAAACCCTTATAAAACGAATTCAACGTGCAAAAATAGAGATAAAATCTGTTGAAGCATCTATGCGTAAAAACGATATAGGTTATATTAAGGTTACAAGTTTTATCGGAACAAATACATCTTCTGATTTTGTAAGTGCGTTGAAAAAACTTGAAAAATCAAAAAGTATAATTCTTGATTTACGTGGGAATACGGGCGGACTGTTGACAAATGCCGTTGTAATTGCAAATCTTTTTATAAATGACGGAAAGATTGTAAGCATTGTCTATAAAAACGGTAAAAAGAAAGATATAACGGCAATTCACATGCCATCAATCAATAAACCAACCGTGTTACTTGTTGATGGTGCAAGTGCCAGCGCAAGTGAAATATTATCAGGAGCGCTAAAGGATAATAAAAAAGCGGTGCTTGTCGGGACAAAAACCTTTGGGAAAGGGCTTGTTCAGCAAATTGTACCGATGCCTAACGGAACAGGACTGAATGTAACAGTTGCAAAATACCTGACTCCAAACGGTACAGATATTCATAAAAAAGGGATAAACCCGGACTATGAGGTTGCTTATACTTTTTCTGATCTGAAAAAACATAACGATACCCAACTTAAAAAGGCAGAAGAGGTTGCAAAATCACTTTGTAAAAACTAATGAATTATGCTAGAATACATATACGAAAGAAAGGGATAAGATTATGAAAGGTATAGTATTAGCAGCAGGAGCAGGAACTCGGCTTTATCCTGCATCACAGCCAATTTCAAAAATATTGTTACCAATTTATGACAAACCAATGATTTATTATCCGCTTTCTACACTTATGCTTGCAGGTATAAGAGATATTATGATAATTACAAACGAGGCGGATTACGACAATTTTAAAAAATTGCTTGGTGACGGCTCGCAGTTCGGAATAAATTTAACCTACAAAATCCAATATGTTCAAAAAGGTATTGCAGATGCTTTTCTTATTGCAGAAGATTTTATAGCAGGAGAAGAATGTGCCTTGATTTTAGGTGATAACATTTTCCATGGTCACGGTTTTTCAACAATAATGAAAGATGCACTTGCAAAGAACGATGGTGCAACGGTATTCGGATATACAGTAAAAGACCCTGAAAGATTTGGTGTTGTCGAGTTTGACGAAAATAAAAAAGTGCTTTCTCTTGAGGAAAAACCTCAAAATCCTAAATCAAATTATGCGGTTGTTGGTCTTTATTTTTATGACAGGCATGTTTGCGAGTATGCACGACAACTTGAACCATCCGCAAGAGGTGAGTTAGAAATAACTGATTTGAACAGACTTTATCTTGAAAAAAATATGCTAAATGTGGAGATACTTGGCAGAGGCTTTACATGGCTTGATACGGGAACTCATGATTCTATGTTGCAGGCAAGCAACTTTGTTCAGTCTATGGAACTGAATAAAGGGATGAAAATATCTTGTCTTGAAGAAATTGCATACCTAAAAGGCTACATTTCCGCAAACGATTTACTTCAAAGAATAGAAAAATATGGAAATAATGCTTATTACGGTTATGTTCGTAATGTGGTAATGCACGATTTAACTGCTGTAAAATAGTCATAATTTGATTTTTTCTCTATTGTTAAAAAATCTTAACAAAATTAAAACAAAAAAGTCAATTTTTTTAAGAGTAAATACTTTATATATACATAAGAGATAAACAGAGAGAGAAAGCGAGAATTTATTATGCAAAGAAGCGCAATAGAACGTAATAAAAAGCCTGTTGGCACATTGGATATACCTGACGATTTTGCAAAATTTTATTTAACCAAAAAAGACAGACAAATGAGGTTTTGTAACGCAAAAGATCCGATTTACCATGTATTTGCAAGTATAGAGAAAAGACCGTTGGGTGAACTTTTCAAAGGGTTTGTAAAAGAGTCGATAAAAGATTCACAAAGATTTTTACAAAAACTTGTGGCGTAATTTAGGAATAAGAAATCAAGGAAAAACAGGAAAACAGGAAAAATAAGTAAACGCAAGAAGCACTGGAAACAGGAAAATACAGGGAAAGATTATAGGGAAAATAAAAGAAGGACTCAAAAGAGCCCTTCTTTTTTAATATATTTGTTATCTGAATTAAGACTTGCGTTTGCGTGCTGCTTCAGATTTGCGTTTTCTTTTTACGCTTGGCTTTTCGTATCTTTCACGCTTTTTAACTTCAGAAAGGATACCTGCTTTTTGGATTTTCTTTTTGAAACGTCTTAAAGCAACTTCGATACTTTCGTTTTCACCGACTTTAACCTCTGGCATTCTGCTATTCACCACCTTTTCTGCTTGTGTACGTATTTATATTACCCGAAAATTGTTTAAAAATCAAGCGGGTAAATTATTGTGTAAATTATTGTTTATCGGCTTTGCCGATAAACAATAATTTACAGTGAATAGTGAATGGTGAATAGTGAATAGAGGGGCTTCACTTGTTAAGTTCGTCATTGCGTGTGCGGGAGCGGGAGTTGCTCTGCAACTCATTCCCGCAAACGATAGAGAAGCAATCCAGTAGATTTGATTAAATATTTTTAACAGCCTTCG
>CAMHDG010000018.1 GCA_946183815.1 uncultured bacterium
AGGAGAGGGGCTTTTAACGATTTATATCATTTACCCCTAAACAATAATTTACCCCTCTCTCAAAAACCAATACGACATAGGTTTTATTTCACCAAAGTCAAGACCTAATTCTTTCGTTATTTCATTATTTGTTAAGTAATAAACTCCGACATTATGAGCAAGAGGCTCTTGCTCTATACCTGTTTGCTTATATTTTTCGGAGGATATTGTCTTTGTTTCAAAATCATACACATTTGAATAATTTAATCCCTCATCAACACAGGCAGGTACTAATAAATGTTTGTTTTTATCAAAAAATGCAAGCCCATGGCTTCTGCAAATTATCCCCCTAAAATCATACAGAGAGCATTTTTTATCAACTAAAAACGGGCAGGCATGCAGAAACTTCTTTTCTTTGCATTCCTCTTTTTCTTTTTTTACACGTTTTATGTTCTCATCAATTTTACTTATTATATCGGGGGATAAAGTCTGTACTCCTAACATAAGATACGAAAACTCTATTTCGGTAAAAGGATACTCACCTTTTTCACAACAAGACGAACACCCCGCTTTACAATATATATAAGGTGACTGCTCTTTAAAATACTCACTCAGTTTCTTTTCTAAATATTGAAGATATATCCTGTATTTTTGGAGTTGCTCAAAATTTACCATACAAAAATGATAACATTTTTACTGCCATTTGTATATTAATTTAAGTATTTTATAAATTTAACGGATTAATATTCAGTCTGCCTAATCTTGCAAACGGTCTTGTGTCATTTTCAATCGTAACACTTCCCCTGTCTATAATTTTTTCTCTCATCTTATAGGTTTTCGGGTGTTGCTGTTTTAATGCATGATTTAACGCTTTTTTGCTTCTTCTGTACAAAAAATTAAACGTCAACTTGATATTTGTTTTTACGATATTTAATTCTCTCATACTGATTTGAGTACGGTCGTTGCTGGATAAATGGATTATATCCGTCATATAATCTCTTTTTGCAGTTTTCATGACAAGTTTTGTTTTAGTCGCATCCTCAAGACCGAATTGAGCAATTTTCTCATACTGTTTGGCTGTATTTTTTGTATCATTTTTTCCCGCACTCACGCAAGCCCTGTATGCCGCCCTGTATATCGGTGACTTTTCAATACCTGTAATTTTATGTGGTTTCCCCAATATCTTCATTTTAATCTCCAGTTTTAGATTGTTTAATGTATTAATAACCAAAAAAATAATATTTGCTAATTATTACGAAATGTTTACATTCTTGAATGCATTGTTATTACTGATTTTAAAGTAACAGAAAAATTTTTTTTATTCCCCAATTTACTAAATTATTAGCAAAAAATTTCCTGTTTTGGTTATTAATTAAACAAAGCAGAGGTTAATAATATGAAAATTGTTTCAAATCATGGTGTGTATAGTCCACAGTATAAATCTGTGACAGAAGTAAAACGTAGCCAACCTGAAAGTTCTATGGTTAATCAGCCGATTTCTCCTCAACCACAGAAAGAAACACCAAAATACAACTGGAAAACAATCGCAGTT
Source organism: uncultured bacterium (assembly GCA_946183815.1). Taxonomy (GTDB): domain Bacteria; phylum Cyanobacteriota; class Vampirovibrionia; order Gastranaerophilales; family Gastranaerophilaceae; genus UBA2883. Next base: position 1,532 of record CAMHDG010000018.1, read on the forward strand.
GTTGCAGGGGTCTCTGCTCTTGCATTATTAGGAATAGGAAACAGAAAAAATATTGCAAAAATAGTTAAAAATATAACTAAAGAAACAAAACCTCAACAACAATATCACAATCCGAATATGAATGTGGTAATAAATAATACAAAAGCAGAAACAAGAGCAGAATATTTTCCGAAATCTCAAATAAGAGAATCATTTGAACCCGAAAAATTATCAGATTTTATACTAAAAAAAGATAGAATCAATCAAAAAAGACATAAAAATATAATAATAATTGATCAAGAAGGCAGAACTGTAAAAAAAGAAGGACAGTCTTTTAGTACCAAAAATCAACGCCGCACAACAGGAGGGTTTAATTTCCGAAACAGAGATTTCGCCTCACAAAGAATGAACAGAGATAATCAACAATCAGGATACACAGTCAATGATGCCGTTGACGATGCCATAAATTTTGCCATTATTGATGATATCGTAAATGGCGGAAAAGAAGTAAAAGGGGCATTTGATTTTGTAAAAAATGCTTTTAAAGGCAAAGGCTCTGAAACAGTAATGGATAAAGGGATGTCCTCTGTTGACGATGCAGTAGCATCAGGCGGGTCAACTGTCGGTGATTTTTTCTCTAACATAGGAGAGAAAACCTCAACTTTTGTTGATGACGTGTTCAAATCTGCATCTGATATGGCAGACTCATTTGGTGACGGATTAGGAGATTTTGCAGATTCTCTCGGCGATATTGTCTAGTTTTTGATTTATAAATTATTATTATGCTATAATCACATTATGGCTATTATTTCTGATGACGGTAGTTTAGGGCAAAATAAGAACTCTGAACATAAGAAAAATCCAATAATAAAAAATGAGTCTATTGAGTATGATAAAACATTTGAAAATACCATTAGACCAAAAACTTTTGAGGATTACATAGGTCAGACTGCTTTAAAAGAAACCCTTAAAATAACGATAGAAGCGGCAAAATTAAGACAAAAACCGCTTGACCATTTGTTATTCTACGGTCCTCCGGGGCTGGGGAAAACAACTCTTGCAGGGGTAATTGCAGAACAAATGGGTGCCGATATAAAAATCACTTCTGCACCATCACTTGAAAGACCTCGTGATATTATTGGTATTTTAATGTCACTGAAAGGCGGTGAAATTCTTTTTATTGACGAAATTCACAGACTGAACAAAGTGGCAGAGGAAATACTTTATCCTGCAATGGAAGATTTTTCACTTGATATGACAACAGGAAAATCTCAAACAGTCAAGACCTTAAGAGTACCTCTTCCAAAATTTACTCTGATAGGTGCGACAACAAAAGCAGGTGAACTGTCAGGGCCGTTAAGAGATAGATTTGGGATAATACACCGACTGCAATTTTACACAATAGAAGAATTAACACAGGTAATAAAACGTACTGCCGGAATATTAGACATAAAAATAACCGATGACGGAGCAGTATCTATCGCAAAACGCTCAAGAGGAACACCTCGTATTGCAAACAGACTCGTAAAAAGAGTTGCAGATTTTGCTTTAATAAAATATGATGGAATAATCACAGATGAGGTTGCTGACAGTTCGCTGGATATTCTGAACATTGACGAATTTGGGCTTGATACGACCGATAGAGCAATGTTGAATTTAATAATTGAAAAATATGATGGCGGTCCTGTCGGGATAGAAACCATTGCTGCCGCATTGAGCGAGGACGTAAGAACACTGGAAGATGTATGCGAGCCGTATCTGTTGCAGTCAGGGCTATTGCAAAGAACTCCTCGTGGAAGAAAAGTATCACCTGAAGGTTATAGACATCTCGGCAAAAAGTTAGACAGTTATCAACAGAGTTTGTTTTAACATTTTTCGAGTGATAACCCTCTGAATTTATATGATAACATCACCTTGTCTAAAAATCTTTACTCCGTCTGCAAATACCCCTGCAACAGTTGAGGCAGTTCCGTTTGCCGTTAAACCGTAGGGTTTTACAACATAATCAACCTCATTACCTATATATTCAACTGCTTCATCATAATTAAGGGCAGGTGGTTGGGATGACAGGTTTGCACTTGTTGTTGCTAAAACCTGTGTCGGAAAACATTTACATATATCTGCAAATACCTCGTTGTCAGGTACTCTTATCCCTACGGTATTAAGTCCTGATGTTATGTAGTCAGGGGTTTCATTACTTTTGTTCAGAACAAGTGTCAATGCTCCGGGGAAATGTTGTTTGATAAGTTTTTGACCCTCTTTTGATATTTCTGATACATATTTGATTAACGGATAAATATCGTGTGACATTAGTATCAGCGGTTTTTTTAAATCTCTGTGTTTAATATCATAAATTTTCTTTACCGCTTTTTCACTTTCAGGCAGACACCCAAGACCCCACACCGTATCGGTTACAAAGGCTATTACTCCGTCATTTTCTAATATATTTTTTATTTTTTCTTGTTCTTCTTTTGTTAACATAACTTGATTATAACACTAAAATAATGGCAAATTATTCTATGTTTGAACCTTCTTTTAGTATGGATATTATGAAAATGAAAAATTCGCATACATTCTCTGTTGTGAGAACAAAAGTTACAAACTTTGTACGACTTCCGCTTGATGCCATAAATGGAACAGAGTCCCAAAGATACGGAAAGGCACAAGAATATTCCGATAAACTCGCAGAAGAATTAAACAAAATATCTAATCAAAAATCTTGCTCAAGTGCAGATTTTGTCAATGCACTAAAATCTGTTATTAGCCCGCATAATATAAATTTTAATGTGGAACAAAAATTAGTTGACGGCACGACAGGCACAATTCAGCGAGAAGTTAATTACAACAAAAGTTATAAGCGTTTAAGGAACAAGGTTGTTGAAAAAACTGATGCTGATATTGTCGGATATACTATCAATTTAAAACTAAAAAACAAGGGAACGATTATCGAAGATAAAGTAAGTGCGCTGCATGAGGCAAGACACCTCTTTGACTATATTTGCAACCCTAAAACAATCCAGTTCCGTTCGTTTAAATTTTTGTATGACACAAATAAATTAGAAAATTATAAACGAACTTACGACCTTATGGTTAATGATTATCTGCCGTTTAGGTCAATGAAATCGATAAAAAAAGAGATGAAAAATAACCTTTCCAAAATGGAAAACGCTGACGGAATAGAAACATTGCAAAGCATAAGGCGAGGGCTTAAAACAGAGAAGAATGCCTATAATGACGGAAATAAATTCATGAAAAAACAACCGTTCAAATACTTGTTTGATATTTTTGCTTATGGAGATTATGTCAGAGCAATGAGATTTGATAAAAAACTGGAATTTGTGAATGGACTCTTATCTGAAAAATTAAAAGCAGAAAGAGATGTTTTAAAACAAAAATATTCTAAATAGATTTTGGTGTTTAAATTATTAAAAATATATTGAGTTGTAAAGGTTTTGGATAAAATCTCCTACATATAGTTGATGTTTTTATTGCAATAAATGTACTACCATACTAATGGGGAAGAGTATTTAATGGAACAAAGCGGAAGAAAAATTAAAACAAGTTTTATTGAAGATTTAAACAAGCAGTTTGACTGGTTCAAAAAGACATTTGAAGCACCGGTTCAGGATGCTTGTGATGAATTTTTTGATCCGGGGTTTGAGTTTAAAATGGTGGGGTTAAGTGAAAATATGAATGTCTTAACCCAAAACGAGAGTTTCTTCGTTACAAAGGTTTCATTAGATGCAAGAAATGATGTTTTTATCAGAATTTCTCAAAATGCCATTATGGTTATTCTTGATAAAATATTGGGGAAAAGTAACAAAAAATTTGAACTTTCAAATATTACAGATTTGGAAGCAAAGATTATTACGACATTTAACGAATTTTTATATGACAAGGTTAAAGGTAATATTGATAAAGACAAACTGGAAAAATATCCTGTTACAGTTAATATAAGTTATTTTGTAAGAAATTTATCATCAGACGAGAGTGCAAGATTTGTATTATCTTTCCCAAAATCGACATTAGCACCCGAGATGATTCCTGATTTACCTGAAGATAAACAGATAAATGAGTTGATATTCAGCGATTGTCCGGTTGAAGTGACATTAAGAGTCGGAACTACCGATTTTGCGGTAAATGATGTTAAGAATTTAGATGTTGGCGATATTATCGTTTTTGATAACAGTAATGCAAGAGAAATGACACTTATCTGCGACAATATTGTTCAAAGATTTGCAGTTCAGCCAAATAAAGAATTAATATTACCTGTCGATGATGAAGAAGAAGACAATGGAGAGGAAGAAAATATGGATACAAGCAGCATAACAAATCTATGGGACAGCCTGCAGATTGAAATGAGTGCAGAATTTGAAAAAATAAAAGTTCCTTTAGGACAGTTAAAAAATATTCAGGAGGGACTTGTAGTTGATATTAGTTCTGTCTATAACAACAAGGTTTCTCTAAAAGTTGGTGATCAGGTTGTTGCAGACGGTGAATTAGTAATTGTAAACGACAGATACGGTGTAAAAATCGCAAATGTAACCGCAAATGAATTTGCTAACATGGGTGGTGGTAACGTAGAAAATATGGTTAATATGGCTGCTGCTGCGGGTTCGTCTGTCAGCGTTGCACCAAATTCCGGACTGAAACAAGCCGGTGCTCCTGCTCAACCTGCTGCCGAAGGCGGTGATGAGTTTGATTACAGTGACTTTGATTTAGACGAATAGTCTGTATGAATAAATAAGAGGGGAAACTTATGGGATATATGGGACATTTTTTAGTTTATTTACTTGCAATGATGGGTTTGATTATTCTCGCATTGTATGTGTATAAAAAATTTAGTTGTGGCGGTTTGGGTACAAAATCTAACCACACATTAAAAATTGAAGATACTTTATCTCTTACTCCACGTAAAACACTTTATGTTATCAGAAACGGGAACGAAAGATTTTTAATCGCTGGTGATGCGGAAAGAACTACTCTAATCTCTAAACTTGAAGAAGGTCATATTGTTACAGAGAGTAATGAGTTTTCAAAAAGAAGGAACAGAGAGATAAAACCAAATGTTGACCTTTCAGACAGAGGCATTATGGCGCAAGATAATATTGCACCTCTTAAAAAACCTATTATGAAAGGTATTTGCAACAAATTGAATATATAAGGATAAGGAATAAGAAAATAATGGACGTTTTTGCAAATTTTAACCCTGTACTACAAATGTTATTGGTAATGTCGATGTTCTCGATTTTACCGTTTATGTTTTGTTGTATGACAAGTTTTTTAAGATTTACTATTGTGTTTTCTATGCTCAAAACTGCTATGGGTACACAACAAGTACCTCCTTCAATAGTAATCATCGGCTTAAGTATGATTTTGACTTTTTACACAATGGGCGGAGTTTTTCAAAAAATGTATGATTTAGGCTCTGTTCCGTTTACTAAAAATCAGGATATGATTTCTACAATAGCAGAAGGCTCAAAACCTCTAAAAGAATTTATGATGAAACAAACCAGAGAGAGCGATTTGGCATTTTTTGTTGAACTTGCAAACAAGCAACAGCCAAAAAGCCCTGAAGAAATCACTATCTGGCAGGTTGCACCTGCATATATTTTAAGCGAATTAAAAACATCGTTTGAAATAGGATTTATCGTATTTGTCCCATTCATTGTGCTGGACTTGATTGTAGCGAATATTCTGTTGGCACTCGGTATGTTCATGTTATCACCTACAATTATTTCTCTTCCGTTTAAACTGCTGATATTTATTGCGGTTGACGGTTGGGCTTTAATAGTTCAGGGCTTGGTACAAAGTTACAATACATAAAATATATTGGAGAATAAAAGTGGAATTACTATTAGAATATTTAGCAAAAGGCTTTATGACAATGTTATCAATATCTATGCCGTGCGTATTAACTGCGGCTGCCATAGGTTTGGTCGTTGGTATTATTCAGGCGGTAACTCAGGTTCAAGAGCAAACTATTGCCGCTGCTCCTAAAATCTTTGCTGTATTTTTGGTTATTATTATCGGTGGTATGGGTTTCATAAAACTTTTAACCAACCTTTTTAATGAGGGTATGGGAATTGCATTTAATGTTGTTCCCAGACAAGATAATTATGCGTTGGCATCTGATTATTACAGATACACCTCTCCTTATATGCAGGGTGAGTTATCTGACAGATATCCGCATAATCTTCAGTTGAGAGATGTTATCCGCAGACCGAGTGATGCTCCGTTCTTAAACCATGAGGGTAAACTTAAATATGATAAGTCACAAAGAACTCCTATGCCTAAACCTAACTTTATTGAAACAAATAAAATTATTGGCAGATAGTTAATCTTTGAGAGGTAGTATGAATAAAAAAAACATTATAAAATACTTTTTATTAATCGTTATCGCAATATGCACAGTGAATTATGCTTTTGCAGACAGTTGTATTCTGGTTTCACCTGCCGATATTTTAAAAGTTGAGTGTTCAAATAATAATGTTGTCGGGTTTCATATTTTATCAACCCTCACAAACGAAAAACGCTCTGTAATTGTTAATTCTATATCTGATGGCGAGGCAAATTTTTCTTTAAGACTTAAAAATAAAAAATGTGATTATAAGGCTGTCGTAAAAAATGGCAGACTGGAGATAAAGGGGGACAAATATATAAAAGTGCTGCCCGTTGATTTACCTCCAGAACTTACTACGGAGGACAGTAAGTGATAGCAAATGATGTTGTATCACAATTAAGCGCAACTTTTCCGATGTTTGGAGTTTACTTAACAGCGGGTTTTGTGATATTTGCAAGAGTAATGGGCTTTTTTAGACTTGCCCCTGTGCTTAACAGAAAAGAAATTCCGGGGCTTGTAAAACTCTCGCTTGCTCTTATGCTTACGATGATATTTATTTGTGCAAAACATCCTCCTGTTCCTCCACCACATAACAGTTTTATTCTATCTCTGCTTTTGAACTACGTTGCGGGGGCTTTGCTTGGCTACATGGCTCAACTTATCTTGCTTGCAATAGATGCAGGGGCAGATATGATAAATATGCAGATGGGGTTGAGTTCCGCTATGGTACTTGAACCTACTACATCTTCCCAAACCTCTATACTTGCTAAACTTATATCGCTTATGGGGATAGTAATATTTATTGAAATCGGCGGAATGTACTGGATTTTTAATGCCTTTGTCCGTTGCTTTGATATCTTCCCCCTTTATGCATCAAGTATTCCGTTAGATAAAATTGTTAATATGGAATATCTTATAAAAATGACCTCAAATGTTTTGTATATGGGGTTACAGATTGCATCACCCGTTTTGCTTGCAACATTAGGGCAGGATATTATACTTGGGGTTATCTCTAAAACAGCACCTCAAGTTAACGTGTTCCAGTTATCATTCCTTTTTAAACCTGTGTTCGGGGCTGCTATTATGATTTGGATTCTTCCTATGCTTGCAAATATTATCACTGACTATTATCAGTCTTTCGCTAATATAATCTAGTTTTCAGGTTCTTTTAGTACCTTTTTCCAGTGTTCTAATCTTGCATTTAAATCTGCAACTTCTGCTGTCGCTTCGTATTCTGATTTTTCCCCTTTTGCAATAGATAATCCTGCTTTAGAATTTACTGCTATTGAGAGTAACTCAGGCATGTTCATAACAGGCTCTTCTCCTGTAACGATTGATTTGTGATAAGTTTCTTCGTAGTTAGGGTTTAGTCTTAATTTCCAGTTTTCGTTATTGTCCTGACCCCCCACATTGTAGGTTCTATCTATTCCGAAGAAATCAGAAAACATTACCTGAATGTTTGGAGTTCCTCTGAATAGTTCTGCGTATTTTGCTTTTAGTCTTGTTTCTTGATTCTGTTCTATCTCTTGGCAGAATTTTGCAGATTTTTTTGCCTGCTCCTCATTGTATGGCGGAATTAAGTAGCCTGCAAGGTACATTGGATTCCAGCCTTCATTTGAATATATCCAATCTTGCTGAAGAAGTTGAGCAGACGGCTCGTTATCGTGTGTCGCCATAAAACTGTATCGTGGTCCTTGTATTCCCTCCATTTTGTTACCTTTAGAATACATTATGCCCGTCATTTTTTCATCGTCAAATTCTTTGACAACTTGCTGCCCGTCAATTTCATCAAAATATTTCCCGCCATAGAATACATCTTGGAATTTTTGGCTTTGTGAGCCTAAATCTTCCCATACAACATCTTTTGGGTCAATTCCGTGTTCTCTTAAAGTAGGTAAAAGAATTTTGTGCATTATTTTCGGATAGTTCCCATCAGGGTCAATGTCCGGCATGTGTGAAAGGTAACTTCTGTTGCTTACATCTATTGTTCCGTCATCTCGGACTGCGGAAGATTTATAGATATAAGGGTCAACAAGCCCCATGACGTGATCAACCCTTATGTTTTCAACACCATCAAGGGTGCGTTCAATTTTGTTTTTAAGCAGTTGCCCTGAAACCCCGAGAGAGCCATCTTCGTTGAATAGGGTGCTAGGGTTAAGAACTGCTATATTCCAGAGTTGCGGACCGCCGTTTTTCCCTCCGTTTGGACAACCTACTCTCCAGTCTTTTAAGAAAGCATCAGGGTTTGCCCATTCGTCTGCATAAGAGAAACCTACAAGCAAGTCGCCTATATATTTTATCCCATTTTGACCACGTTGGACTTTGTCCTCTTTTTCTTGTTTATCTACCAGAAACTGTATGAATTTATATTCGTCAATTTTTTTTGCGGAGCGTGGTTTGTTTTTGACTTGATAATATCTTGTGATGGCTGCCTTATCCCCTTGGTTTATAAGTGATACGATGTTTTTATCAAGTTCGTTATCCCATTTTTCAAAGTTGTCAGAACCGTGAATGTCAGAGAAAAGTCTAAAAACACTGTCTTTTTCAAGCCAGTAATCGTTTTGGTTTTTAAAATGTGCAAATTCATCGTTCAGGGCAAGTGCCTTTGGGTTACCGGCGAGAACTTGAGTTTTAAAATTGTTATAAGCACGTTTTGTCAGCATTTTTGATATAGCCTTTGCTTCGTCAAAATCTGCCATATCGTAGTTGCCTCTGTTTCGCTTTTTCATTATATCAATATCTTTGAAATCATTGTCGGACAAGATATTTGCATAGGCATCTTTTTTTAGATATTCAAAATTTAAGAATAATTCGTTTTTTGCAAAAACTGATGCGTGATAGGGGGAACTGTCACGTTTATTTAGTTTGCCGTTAGGTCCGAGTTGGATAGCGTTAAACCCGTTCATTTTTACAAAATCCGTAAAATCTTTTGCAAGGTAAGGCGAACCAATGTATGGGTTTTTTCCGTTCATCTTTGCCAGGTAGTATTGAGGCGAAATCTTTTGTTGATGAAGTGCTTTGTCACTTGGGAATGATGAGCCGTGAACAATGAGTGCACGATTATTGACCCCAAGATAGTCAAAGGCTTCATTCATAGTCTTTTCAAATTCCGGCTTTTCGTCATCACGAAGCCTGCGTTGAAAGGTTGGGGCTGATTGATAGTTTTGATTTTGTAAAAAACTTACCTTCATACAGTGTATATAAAACATGAAAAGATAAAAAATTGCTATAAAATATAAAAACAAAAAAATACTTTACAAAAAAAAATCAGCGTTTTATAATTTAAGTATAAACCGATGGGGGTTTAGCTCAGCTGGTAGAGCACCTGCTTTGCACGCAGGGGGTCAGGAGTTCGAATCTCCTAACCTCCACCATTTAAGAGGGTTCTAAACCCTCTTTTTTAGTGCGTTTAGCCAAGTGGTCTTTTAATGAAATAATTTTATTTTCTTTCTGTAGAAAGATGAGTAGTTTGATTTTGCAGATAGTTTGCAAATAATTGCTGAAATTCGCTCATATTAGGGGTTTATCTGGTCGGAAGTTACGGAAATATAAAATTTGCAAACTACTCAAATTTACTCATTATTTACCCTCAAAGTAAATCTATTTACTCACTATTTTCAAGCGTTTTGGGGTAGTGTGCTATTTTACCGATAATATGCTCTTTTTCGGTTTGATAAATTTATTCTTCCTCATTGTTGTTTAGAAAATACGACAGACTGTTTTCAATTTTTATTTTAGACCTATGTATAAAACACTTAAACTTCCACTCTAATTTCGACATTAACTTTTGCGATTTAGGCTTCAAATTATAAAATTTTT
>CAMHDG010000019.1 GCA_946183815.1 uncultured bacterium
ATTGTTTATCGGGGGTAAATATATAAATCGTTAAAAGCCCCTCTACTTTGGAGAGGGGTTGGGGAGAGGGTTCAATTATTTATTAAACCAACTATTACTTACCCTCTCTCAAATTTCTAAATTCACTGCAAGCAGTTCATTAAGAAATTTCTCTCTCTCCAAGGAGAGATATATCTGCTTCGCAGATAAACAACAATTTATTAACCATATTTTCCCTCTAATTCATCTGACATCAGGAATTTAATAATTTATTTTAAAAAATCAATTATTATTAAGATTATTGTTAAGTTTAGGAAAAATTTTTGACATGCCTTTTTGTTTAGGGTTATATTATAAAATAGCATAGTTTTGGGAAGTGATATGTATATCAAACAAATAGAAATCGACAATTTTAAGTCGTTTGCTACGGAAACAACAATCCCTTTAATGAAAGGATTCACAACTATCGTAGGACCTAACGGTTCAGGAAAGAGCAACATTATTGATGCAGTGTTGTTTGCTTTGGGCTTGCAGCAGGCTCGAAGCCTTCGTGCCGAAAAATTAGAAGATTTGGTATCCATATATACAAAACGAAACGATGCTTTCGTTAAGGTTACGTTTGGGGACTGTGAAAACGGCTCAGAATTAAGTATTGCAAGAAGAATTAAAAAATCAACCCAAGGCTATAACAGTACATATTATCTCAATGAGAAACCAACAACTCATACCGAAATTATGCTTGAGTTAGAAAAATATAATGTTACTCCAAACAGTTATAACGTAGTTATGCAAGGTGATATTATGAGTATCATAAATACCACCTATAACGAAAGACGTAAACTTATTGATGAAATTGCAGGAGTTGGGGAGTTTAACAGACAAATAAGTCAGGCTCAAGATAAACTTGATTCTGTTGAGGTGAGTGTAAAAAATTCCACAATCTTGCTTGGTGAGGTTGAAACAAGACTATCCCAACTTAAAGAGGAAAAAGAGGTCGCTCTTAAATATCAAAAACTAAAAGATGAAAAGACTAACCTTGAAAGTCAGGTTACAACCGTAAAATTCTTTGATATAAAAAATAAGTTAGAACAGGCTCATACAAATATTCTTACTTTCCAAAAGAAAGAAAAAGAAGAAAAAGTTAAGGCAAAAGATTTAGACGAAAGAGTTAAACTTGTAAAAGAACAATATGAGAAGGCTTGTGCTACTGTCAGAGAAAAAGGGGAAGCACATCTTATCGATTTGCAGGAAAAATTAGGCGAATGTAAAAATGAGGTCGCAAGAAAAGAAAATGCTATAACCTTTGAAGAAAAAAATGTCCTTGAGAAAAAGCAAACTATTGAAAATGCAAATAATGGTATTGCTTCCAATAATTCTCAAATAGAAATGGCAAAACAAACTATCAAGTCCAGAAATGTTGATATTAAAGTAGTCGATGACGAACTTGCCAAGCAACGTGACGAAAGAGATCGTATAACGAAAGATTTGATGGGGGTTAATGATAATATTGACCAACAAATAAAAAAAAGAGAGGACTTAAGAAAAGAGTTAGACGGTTTAAAAGATAAAGAAACTAATATCTTTAAAAAACAAGTTCCACTTGAAACAGAATTAAAAACCATAAACGAAAAGTTGACTGCAGCAAAGAAAAGTATGCAAAACTATGATAATTTGAAGGTAGAGTTTGACGACAAAAAAGATTCTTTGGAACTTCAAATAGAACAACTGACAAAAGAGCAAAACGATTATAAACTTATCCAGCAAAATGCAGTGTATGAACTTGAAAAACTTGATAATGAAATCAAGGATATGGAATATGACGTAATGGCGGCAAGACGTCAGATTATGAAAATGGAAGCCAACAAAGATGCCAGAGAACAACAAAGCGGAAACAGGGCAATTCAAATTATAGAGAATGCTAATATCCGAGGGGTTCATGCACCGCTTTATCAACTGGGGAATGTAGATAAAGAGTATTCAACCGCACTTGAGGTCGCAGTTGGCGGAAGAATGGGGAATATTGTTGTTGATGACCCTAAGGTTGCACAAACAGTATTTGAGATTGTCCGTTCTTCAGGGGGAGGACGTATTACTTGTCTGCCTTTGAATAAAATTCAAAAAGCCCCGACAAGCCTTAATCTTCCAAGAGATAAAGGGGTTATTGACTATGCTATAAACTTAATAGATTTTGATGATATGTATCTTGATGCATTTTTCTATGCTGTCAGAGATACGATTATTGTTGAAGATAATTTTATTGCTCAAAAATTGCAGGGCAAATACAGAATGGTTACCCTTGATGGCACGTTGTATGAAAAAACAGGTGCAATGACAGGCGGAGGAAAACTTCAAACAGGCTTTAAATTCGCTGTTAATGATGATGACAGTGAAATTGAAAAATATAAAAAACGACTTTTTGATATGGAAGAAAAATATAAATCTGCCCTTAGTAAAAAGAAAACTTTAGAAGAAAAACGACAAAAAGCAAGAGAAGATTATTCTTCCGCTATGAATGAATTAAACAAAGCAAATATTGAATTAAGTTCATTAAAAACTTCGTTTGAATCTTCTAAAACAACTTATACCCAAAACGAAGAATTTATTAAATTATCCCAACCTGAAATTGAAAGAATTACAAAAGAGTTAGATAAACTTGAAGAACAGAATATTACTTTGAGTGAAGATATGCTTAAACTTCAGGAGAGAATTAACGAGATTGAACAACTCCTTGACAATAGCGACTTGCAGAAACTCAAAGATTTAACTCAAGGAATTGAAGATGAAATTTCAAGATTAAATTCTAAAAAATTAGAATATGAAAACGAGATAAAATCTCAAGAAATGAAGATTACTTTCCACAATACTGCTATTGAAAATAACAAAGAGCAAATAGAAAACAGTAATAAATCAATAGTCGAAAGCGAAAAGAATATAAAACTCTTTCAGGAAGATGTCAAAACTCAAAAAGCAAAAGTCGAGGAGTTAGAAGCACAAGTAGCAGAAATCAAGGAAAAATTAGATGATTTCATGAGAGAACGTGACGAAATACACCAAAAATTAATAGATTTACAAACGGAACAAGGCTTAAAAGTAAAAGACCTTGAAAACATAGCAGAACAAATCGAATCCTTTAAAGCAAGAAGGCGTGAAATTGAGCCGCAATTACAAGTAGCAAGGCAAGATTTGATTGATGCAGGGGTAGAAATTGAAAAATTAGAGCCTGTTAAAATCTCTATTGAAGAACTTACTGCAAGAATACAAAGATTAGGTAAAAGAATGGACGATTTGGGTAACGTAAACATGAACGCTATCCAACAGTTTGAAGAAATCTCAGTAAGGGAAAAAGAACTTAAAGAGCAAATAGACACTCTGACGAAAGAACGTCAGGGAATAATAGACAGAATGAACGGATATGAACAACTCAAAAAAGACGCGTTTATGACAACCTACGATAACATCAACGCAAACTTTAAAGAGTTGTACCATCAATTATCAGGTGGTGAGGGTTCTCTCATCCTTGAAAATGAGAAAGATCCGTTTGCGGGAGGACTTGATATTGAGGCTAAACCTGGGGATAAGCCGAGAGTCAAGTTAAAAGGTCTGTCCGGAGGAGAGAAATCAGTAGCGGCAAGTGCGTTAATTTTTGCAATACAAAAATTCTCGCCTGCACCGTTCTATGCTTTAGACGAGGTTGATGCGGCACTCGATCCGATGAATATTGACAAATTGGCTGATATAGTTCATACTCAATCTAAACAGGTTCAATTTGTTGTAGTCAGCCACAGAAAACCTATGGTTGAGGTTTCGGATAGAACTTTTGGGGTAACTCAAGAGAAGAAGGGTAAATCACTCGTGACGGGAGGCTTCATAATTAATGAGGCAGATTTAACAGACTAGGGAAGGACAAAAGGGATAAAAATGTCACTAAATTATTTAGATTTTGACGGAATTACTAAAAATGAAAATGGGGAATTTGACGGAATAGACGTACTTGTTCAAATGGCAAGACAAGGTAAAATTGACCCTTGGGCTATTGATATTGTGGAAGTTGCAGATATGTTTTCTGCTCATCTGTTTCAGTCAAAGGCTCAAAACCTAAGATATTCCAGCAGAGTTATTCTATATGCTGCAATATTACTGAAGATGAAAGCGGATATTTTAGACGGAAAAAGTATTGATGATCTTCTTCCGCCACAAGATTTTGACCCGTTCGGGGACGATGAACCGTTCTCTGATGATATATATCCTGATGAACCTGTTGTTCCGACAAATAACGTAGCAACTTTTGAAGAAGTTTTACAAAGAAGAACAAGCGTAAGACTAAACAGAAACAGAGTTGTAACCCTGAGAGATTTGGTCAGACAGTTAGAATTTTATGCTAAGTTAGATAAGAAAGTTAGTATAGAAAGTGCGAAAAAACGTGCTCAAAGTGCAAGAAAAAGAAACGATATCTCTCATCTCACAACAGAAGATATGGTTAATCTTGCTCATGACGAAGATTATAAATTAGGAGCAGAAATCCTTAAAAATAACCTGACAGAAATTCTTGACCGTCAGGACAAAATTGAATTAACTGAACTTACTTTGTTGGGTTTAGATAAAATTACTGCCTTTATATCATTGTTGTTCCTTGTTCAGGAGGGAGAATATTCTATTGAACATACTGATTTTTACGGTGATATTTATGTAGTTAAAAAGACTCAAACACAAGATGATGAAGATGAGGAGTTCACCGAAGAAATCACAAATGAAATGATAGTAAAAAGTGCCGTAACAGACGATGTATCAGATATAGTTGATAATGTTGTAAATCTTCATGATAATATAAAGGTTGAGGAGTACAATAAATAATGCCAAGTTTAAAATCAAGAATAGAAGCGGTTTTATTTACTACTGCAAGAGTATTGCAGATAGAAGATATTGCTCAAATTCTGGAAACGGAAGATATTGAAGCAGTAGAAGAAGCAATGCTTGATTTGATTATGGATTACTCAACACGTGATGGAGCACTGGAAATTGATGATGAAAACGGATATATTTTGCAGGTAAAAGAAGAACACATGGATATTGTTGAAAAACTTTGCCCTGTCGAATTATCAAAACCTGTACTAAAAACGCTTACTGTTATTGCGCTTAAAGGTCCTATCAGACAGTCAGTGCTAAAAGAATATCGTTCAAATGCTTATGAACATATTGCAGAACTTCTTGAAAAAGGACTTATATCAAAAACCAGAGATAAAAACGGACGTTCTTTTAATATAGCAACAACCCCAAAATTTGAAGAATATTTTAAACTAAAAGGCGATTTACGTTCGCTGATGAGTCAAGACCTTGAAACTCTTTTAAAAAATTCTACTACAGAAGATTAGGGTTGAGATATTCCTCAATCATTTCTTCATAAGTTGAAAGTTTTAGGTAGTCTTTCCAGTTACGTGGGTTTGCTTTTTTGATAGAATTAAAACTTTCTTCAGTCGTAACAGGTGAAGAACCTGCAAGCCTGTGAGTTATTTTCCCTATTAAGTCAACAGTTGAGGTATAGTTCTTTATCCCTTCGTGTTTTAGGGTACTCATAGACACAAAAGCACCTTTTTTGTACTTATATTTATGACTATCTCTGCAATATCTTGTCGTAAGCGGATTACTTGTTCTATATGTAGTATTGTGCAAAAGTGCAACATTTGATGCAAATTCTGTATTCGTATCAGGCGACATGTAAGGTAAAATCAGGCATGTTGCTTCGCCTTCCCCAAAATCAGGCTCGCCGACTGTTTGGTTTAATTTTATGCTTACAAGTCTTTTTTTGTAAGTTGGTTCGTGATTAATAATTTTTTCTACAATAAGGTTACTGTTATCTTTATTACTAAAGTTCTCTACTGCATCACGTGTACCGCACAGGCATACAAATAATTTATCTTGATTTTTTTTGAACACATCTCTTGATGTACTTATTGCACCTTTTAAACTTTCGCCTGTTATTGTGCAGTCGTCAATAAATACTACTAATCTGCCGGCAGGGTTAACCCTTTTATTCATTATTTCTGCAACATTTGCAAATTGTTCATCAGGAATATTATTAATTTTTTTATACATATACGTCAAAAGAGCGTTACTTTTTACAGGTTCAGGTTCGACAAACAATATTTTATCAAGATTGAAACCACGATTTTCTGCGTTTTGTAAAACTTTTTGGTGGATATTTTTTATTGATGCTGATATTGTTTCAGGGGTGAAAATTGCAAAATTATTTTTTAAATATTTAATAGAATTATCTTTGATTTTTAAAAGTGAAACTATGTCCTTTGCACGTATATCAGCATTAGCATCTATCAGGTTAAATAATTCCATTTCTGTCATCGTTTCAGGGGATACCTGATTATAAACACATTGTTCTGTTGGCATGCCTTCTTTTGATATTACAACAGGGGATATCCCAAGTGCATTTATTCGTTTTCGTAATGGGTCATCTACCGCTTTGTCAAGGGGAAGATTATGTTCCTCTGCGTATTTTATCACTCTTCTCGTTTCTTCTTCTAAATTTTTTGTTCTGTCAATAAATGATATCCCGCTATCCCAGCCTGATATTGTGAAAAATTTTATCTCTTTAAGATTTTTAAATTTGTTAAATTTATCGGGGTCTGCCTTTTTTAATTTTTCTAATTGTGAAACTTTTTGTTCGTCTAAAAAATATGCTGTTTTTAATTCCCCAACTCTTTCCAGAGTACCAAAGTGTTTATTATCTATTAAATAGGTAAGAGTTCTGTGTAGTCCGACTTTATCATGAACTACATCGTAAATTTCTTTTGAATTTATGGGCATATATTTGTTTTTTGATATTTCAAGTGAATAGTTACTGTTTCCGATATAACAAATTTGATGTTTGTTCATAACCTCAACAATCTTATTTATCCCTCTCATATTTGCGAACTGGGTAAGTTTTTGCATAACTGTGAGCACTTCTTTTTTTGAGTAACCTGTGTCTTTCGATATGTTTTTAGCCATTTGAACAATATCTTTGAACGGAATATTTCCTAAAGATTTTTGGTAATCCTGATAAAAACTTTTGACTTCATTATATGTAGATTTAAGCATCGGGGTTGGTTTTATGTATCTGCTCTTAAAATTAACAGGTTTTATATAATTCTCTTTGAACTCTGTTGCATCACAAGATTGAAGTCTTTTGTTTTCTTTATCTTTGACAAATAAGACTTCTGCCCTTCGTTTTATTACAGGGTTAATCGGTTGATTATGTACGTACGTAAGTTTCACACTCAATTAATATCCCTAAAAGAAAAATTTTGCTAATTGTATTATACAAATTAGCAAAATTTTACGAATATATAATGTTTTTTGTATTATCTCAAAACAGGTGTTTTAAACGCATTAGCGATAGATACGTTATAATCAGGTTTTAGTATTCCAACCTCTGTTATAATACCTGTAATAAGTTCGTGAGGAGTAACATCAAACCCCGGATTGATTACATTCACACCCTCTGCACATACAAGTTTGCCGTTTATAGTTGTAACTTCATCGTGAGAGCGTTCTTCTATTGGAATTTCATCGCCTGATTTAATAGAAGTATCAATAGTTGAAAGTGGTGCAGCAATATAGAATGGGATATTGTGGTATTTAGCCGCAATCGCAACCGTATAAGTTCCGATTTTGTTAGCCGTATCACCGTTTGCGGCAATTCTGTCTGCCCCTACTACAACCATATCAATCATACCTTTTTTCATAAAATATGAACACATCCCGTCAGTAATCATAGTTACAGGAATGCCGTCCATTTTTAGTTCAAAAGTAGTTATTCTTGAACCCTGTTGACGAGGTCTTGTTTCATCAGAGAATACTTGAATAGTATTGTCTTTTGCAAAGGCAGAACGAACAACTCCTAGGGCTGTTCCATATCCAACCGTTGCCAAAGCACCTGCGTTACAGTGGGTCAGAATTGTTGCACCTTTTGGTACAACTTCTGCCCCGTTATCACCTATACGTTTATTGATAGAAATATCATCGTTTTCCATCTTTATTCCGTTTTGTTTTAATTCTTCAATTATCCCTGATATATCAGATTTAGAGTTTTTGATTATTTCTATCTGTTTATTTACTCCCCACATAAGATTTACCGCAGTCGGTCTTGAGGTTTTTAAATATTCAGATTTTTCTATAAGTTTAGAGATAAATTCTTCTCTTGATAAATTTAGTTTTTCGAGTTCCTGTGCGTATAGAACGACCCCATGTGCTGCCGAAACTCCAATAGCGGGTGCACCTCTTACAATCATAGTTTTGATTGCATCATACATTTCATCCCCTGTTTTTATATCGACCATCACATATTCGTACGGAACTTTTGTCTGGTCAACCATTCTTGATACGTTCCCTACCCATTGAATAGTCCTTATTTTTGATTCAAATGCCATTTTATTTTTCCCCTTATTATTTATTTTAATGTAAATTTTCCATTATCTTCATTTTGAAGATTAGCCAAAACCTCATAAACATAAGCGGTAACTCCGCCTCCAAAACAGTTCATAAGCCCGCATAGTAAAGCCCCTAATGTTAGTAAAAAGATTAAAGTAAACAAATAAAGAGGACTTGTGAACCCGTATTGAACAAGTTGGGCAATGAGCGGGTTAAATTTGTTGTTGATTAAAGATATAATCAAGATTATCGGAAGATAAGAACAATAAAAACCTGCTAATGTTGCAGTACCTGTAACAGCACCAAAAATAGCACCTTCTTTTATTGTTAAGTTTCCGATAATATTATTTTTCTTCAGATATACTATAAGACCTGCTGAAAAAAGTAAAAAATACAGTACAAATACAAGACTGCCAATAACGGGAATTAGTGCAATCAGTCCTACTGCAACCCCGATTATAATACTTAAAAAACTAGCCTGTCTTAATAAAGTGATATTCATAAACTAACCCTCATTTGTTTAACTCTTTAAATCATATCATAATAAGTGATTATATACAATTCACCAAATAATAATTGTAATTTTATTCAGTTAATTTTTTCCAACCGGACTGAATCCCGTCAACGAGTTTTCTTCCTATTGTTCTCAAAGGTTGAGGAATACTTGATTTTTGCTCGGTGGTCATTCCTTTTGCGATTTTATCACTCCAAGTTTGTTCTTTAGTTCTTTGGTTTTGGGTTCGTTTATTTTGAGCCCCGACATATACTTTTATAGGAGTTAGAGAACGATATTTTTTTAATCGGTAACCGTCTTGAAGTTCGCAGGCAACCCCTACACCCATATCAACAAGAGGCAATTTTGTACCGCCATAATCTTCATCATAGTCGTAAACATCTTCAATATATCCGGTTACATAATTTCCGTCATATTTAAGCCCAATAAGACAGCAATTTCCAAGCCCTAATCCTAAGTCCATATCATCTGCATTTTTCCATTTTGTTGTATCAAAAGTGTTAAGCGTAATAGGTTTGGTAAAAACTGCCCCTTTATCAACCCATTTTTTTATTGCATCAATAACAAATCGGGAATTAGATGCCCCTTTTGCGACTTTTGAATTTTCATCAAAAACAACTGCTTTTAATCTCGCATTTTGCGGGATATTATGTTTTGTGCCGAATGGCATGCCTAATTCTTCCAGTTTTGATACCCCGTCTTCAGGCGGAATTACGGTGTATTCGCCGTCACTGTGATACCCAAATGTGAGAGCCTCGTCATCTAATGATATTCTTAACATTTGCCCGCCAATAACATATCCCTTGTTAATAGCAACTTTTGCCCCCTGTAAAAACGCTTCTTGTTTTGCCGCAAGTGACAAATCGTTTTTACCCTCCAGCATTTTTCCTAATTCTTCTTCCGCTCTTGATACTCTAATCTTTTTGCCATCACGTATATGATACAAACCCATTTCTTCAGCAAAAGGATTCCACTGGTCAGAGTGGATTTTGCCGTCTGTCGTACCATCCTGAACGTCAAGTTCACGAAGGTGTTTTGCCAGTCCTATTTGAAGATATCTTGATAGCCCTGATGTAGTCATAGTTCTCCTATGTTGTATATAAAAAGTATATATTATGTCGATAATTGCCATGTTTTTAAGGTTGTTTTAATTTTTGTAAAGTCTTTTATTTGATAATTCCCTTTTTAATCAAAATTAATATTGCCGTATTAATTACCTTACTTACGATTAAAAAAATATTGTTTAAACCTAATAATAGTTTTGAATGATGCGAAGAAAGGATATTTATATGAAAGAAAAGATAATAACTAAAGAAAAGAAAATTCCCAGTTCCAAGAAATTGGCAGACTTTTTAGAGAAGAACAATTTACATAAAAAAGATTTTGCACAAATGATAGGGGTAACATTATCCTATGTATATAACCTTATTGATAATACTATTCCTTTTTCAACAAGAAGTACAACATTAGAGCGAATAGCAACTGTTATGGAGGTTGAGCCTGAAGTATTTGAGGAATATCGTGTTCCGCAAGAGCCAATTCTTATTGACGAAACTGTTGAAAAAATAAAATCAAAATTAAAATCGCAAAAAATGAGTGTTGTAAATTTTTTAAAACTTTTCCCAAGAAGTAAGCGACTTGATATAGTCGATATATTGAGAGGTGCGTTACCTGTTCCTATTGACTATAATGAGTTAAAATTTATGGGGAATATAACAGGTCTGTCTAAAGAAGAGATTTTTGATATTTGGCAAGACAGGTTCAGACAGGTAATGGAAACGGGCGGAATGAATATTTATTCTAATTCTGAATTAATAAATAAAATGCTTGACTGTGCAAAAAAATTTATAACTACACAACAATAGTGAGAAGGGGGTTTTACAAACCCCCTTAAATTTTGTATAATTGAATAATCATCAGGAGGTATTTATGGACAAAAATGTTTTGAGAAATTTATCTTATGGGGTTTATGCCGTATCAACTCTTGACGGTGACAGAGCCGTTGGGTGCATAGCAAATTCAATAATTCAGGTTACTTATGATACTGTTGCAGTGAGTATGAACCACGAAAATTTTACCCATGAGTGTATGGAAAAAACAGGTAAATTCTCAATTTCTATTTTTGGTGAAGATATTGAAATGAATACCATTGCCTTTCTCGGTTTTCAGTCAGGGAAAGACAGGAACAAGTTTGATAAAATAGAAACAATAACAGTTGACGGGCTTCCGGTAGTGAAAAATTCTGTCGGATATCTGATTTGTGATTTAGTTGATAAACTTGATACAGAAACTCATACAATCTTCCTTGGGAAAATAACGGGTGGAGAGATGTTGAGTGATTCAAAAACCCCAATGACTTATGATTACTATCATAAAGTGAAAAAAGGTAACAGCCCCAAAAAAGCACCTACTTACCTTGGTTAGTAATAAAATTAAAAAAACAGAGAAATTTTTTTAAGAATTTGCGGGATAGAAAATCTGAATATTACTAAATTACGGCGAATTAGATTGTAATTTGTACACTTTAAAAATGGCTGTATTGCTGTATATAATTGACTTTTAGGCTTGCAAGGGTGTTTTTGATGTTATATAATAAGAGTGGTCAAGAACGAGGTGTATGTTATGAAAGTAGTGCTTCCCGTCACAGGGTCAGTCTATACTTCAAGGGACATTTTGCCGGCTAGTTGTACATCGAAACCGCAAATATCCTGCACATCGGTGCCAAAAGTAAAAGTGAATGAAGGTTTAT